>DAOVHJ010000125.1 GCA_030671945.1 Candidatus Heimdallarchaeota archaeon | reverse complement strand
TAAGAGGAAACTAAAACACAAAATAGCAATTGTTCGCGCTGAAAAAGCAGCGGCAAATATAGGTAAAAATGGAATGACTCCCTCAGTAATAAAACACATAGATCAACAACTTAATCAAAATGAATTGGTTAAGATTAAATTTCTTAGTAATTATTTTTCAGATAATCTCGACTTAGATATTAAAGTTCTCACAGACAAAACTAGGTCTAATTTAATTGAAAAACGAGGAAAAACAATCATCTTGTATAGAAGTATCCCTAAGAATTAAGGAAAAGACTATTTCATTAATTATCCGATTATTTTAAATGTAATCTTGAAAATCGTTACATGAAGAGAAGTAAATGGTTGAAAGTTATGACTACTGTAATTTCGGGACCAGGACAACCATCAATTGGGAAACAGCTTGCAGAATTGCTCAATGCAAATCATGTTAGTGTAAAAGACAAATTCTTTCCAGATGGTGAAAGGGATATGATTCTCTCAAGTGAGAATTTGGACAAGAAAACAATCATTGTTCAATCAATTACAAGACCACAAGACTCCAATTTCTTTAGTTTACTACAACTTGCATATACAGCTGAGGAATTTGGAGCGAAAGACATAACGTTGATTGCCCCTTATCTTGCATATGGATCAAAAGATAGACGAATTTTAGAAGGAGAGGTAGTAAGTGTCTTTCATGTTTTCAAACTAATAAAAGCAACACCAGCAAAACGACTCTATATGATTGATTTACATAATCTAGAAGTCCTCAAAGGAAGAGAAGATTTCTTCCACAATATTACAGCAATGCCGGCGTTTGGAAAATATTACTTAGAGAAGAATCTCAATGATCCATTAGTTTTAGCTCCGGATTTAGGTGCAAAAGAAAGAGTTTCAATTATAGGGAAAGTTATGGGAGCAGAAACAGATCATTTTGAGAAGAAAAGAGATCCTGTAAATGGAAAGACTAAGTTATTTCCGCATAAAATAAATGTTAAAGATAGAGATGTGATAATTGCAGATGAAGTAATCAGAACTGGTGGAACAATCGCCAAATCTGTAGTTGTATTGAAAGATATGAATGTAGGACGAGTTTTTGTTGCTAGCACCCACATGATGGCTATTAATAGTGGCGAAAAGCGAATTCTAGATGCAGGAGCAGAGGAAATAATAAGTACAGATAGTTTGCCTTCAGATTACTCGAAAATACAATGTGCTCCGATAATACATAATAAACTTAAGATTTAATCAAAATGGAAAGGGTATTCTTGGACTACAATAATAAATCAAGTAAAACTCTCAAACCACACTTCTTCCATTTATCAGGAATCCATCCGGAATTACCTACATTCGAGGTTTTATCTGTTTTAGAGAGCGAAAATTATTCACACGAACTTCTAAAGAGAAGTAAGCAATGCCTTGTTTTAAACTGTTTTAAAGAAGGAGTTTATTTAGCAGCAGATCGAGCTGCTTACTGTAAACGTGGCGTTAGTATTCTCTATAAAACTACAATCATAGAAGAATCGGTTCCAAAATTAGCAGAGACGATTACTCAAGATATTGATTTTGAGGTGATAATGAGTAATCATAAAAGCTTTCTCGTAAGAGTCTATAGAGTTGGTAATGCTCATAGTAGTTACATTTCTATGGATCTAGAAGTAGCAATTGGTAAAAAAATATGGGATAAAATGAAAGGAACATGTAAAGTTGACATAAAAAATCCAGACATAACTTTTGTATTGTTATTTACTCAAGATGAATTGCTATTTGGGGAAGAAATTTATGCTAGGAAAAAAGGTTCTTTTAATTCAAGAAGAGCTGATAGAAGACCATACTTCAAACCCGGAACTTTAGAACCTCGATTTGCTAGGTTGATAGCGAACTTATCGAAAGCTAATGCTCAGAATTTTCTCTTAGATCCCTTTTGTGGTCCTGGAGGAATAATACTCGAGGGTGCACTCATGAATTGTAGTGTTGTGGGATTAGATATTGACAAAAGAATGGTATATGGATCGATAAGAAATCTTGCACATTATAAACCGAATTCACAATATCATGTATTTGTTAGTGATGCAAGAAAACTGCCTTTCCATAACAATGTACATTCAATAGCTACTGATCCACCTTATGGTCGTGCGACATCTACCTATGGAAAGGAAGTTGAGGATTTATTGGATATTTTCTTTTCAGAGGCATCCAATGCTTTAGTTACAGGAGGAGTTTTAGCAATCGGGATGTTGGATGAAATTCCGTTAGAAGATATTGCGAAAGAGTATAACTTTAATTTAAGCATTTTCGAAAAAATTTACATTCATAAATCCCTTACAAGAAGAGTAGGAGTATTTGTTAAAAAATGAGTACCTTAAAACTCACATTCCTAGGAACCTCTGCCTCTGTTCCCCAAAAAGATCGCTTTCTCTCGAGTATAGCCATGCAAAGAGAGACTGGTGAGATAATTCTTTTTGATTGTGGTGAAGGAACTCAATATCAAATGATGAAGTTCAATGTGAACTTTCAGAAAATCACAAAAGTTCTGTTCAGTCATTTACATGCTGATCATCTTTATGGTATCTTTGGCTTACTAAATACCATGAGACTTATGGAACGAACAAAACCTATAGAAATCTATGGTCCGTTAGGAACGAAATATTTCTTTGAGTCAATGATGGGTAAAAAAGAAAATTATGGTTTATCTTTTCCAATAGAAATTCAGGAAATTGAAGAGGGTGTTGTGTGTGATGAAGAGGATTATCGAATCGTTTCCAAAAGAGTCATGCACTCAGTTTACACAATGGCTTATGCATATATCGAAAAGGATCGTCTTGGGAGATTCAATAAAGAAGAAGCTATGAAACTTAAAGTGAAGAAGGGGAAGAAGTGGCAGGAGCTACAACAAGGAAAATCTGTTTTATCTGAAGAAAACAAGGTTATTATCCCAGAAATGGTTTTAGGTCCAAAAAGAAGAGGATTTAAGATCGTCATTGCATTTGATGGACTTTATGCAGAAGATGAGTTTGTTCCTTTTGCAATAGATGCTGATGTCTTAATCATGGAATCGACTTATGGGGATGAACACGAGAAAAATGCTAAAGAAAGACTGCACTCAACAGCAAGATGGTCTGCAAAAATAGCCAAAAAAGCAAATGCAAAACGATTGTATCTAACTCATATCTCACCGAAATCCAAAGAGAATAGTACTCTCGAAAAAGAGGCTCGAGAAGAATTTCCAAAAGCTATTATTGCATATGATGGATTGAAAATTAATCTAACACGTCGTGATTTAGAGAATGAATGAAGTCAAGAAGATTCGTTTAAGGGAATTTCTTAACTAATGTTACTTCTGCACCTTTTTTTGTAAAAGGTGTAAGCCAATCAATTAAATGATCTATACTTTTGTATTCTAATTCAACTCTTATAGGTCCTAGTGGGGATTCACCAATTTCATCACAAAAATTAATTTTCCCAGCAAATGCAACTTGCTTGTTCACATAAAAAATGGTTGCTTCCCCTACAATTCCATTTCTGAGAGTTTTTCGAGCAACATCTAGAATTCTTTGTTGTCTAACTAAATCGTAAAGCTTTCCTAATGAAGAATAACTTTTTTTCTCTATATAGAGATAAGTTTCCTCTCCCACTTTTTCTTCCAAAACTTCACCTTCAACTATTGCGTTTAAGGCAGTTGCAATCTTTCGGAAACTTTCTGTTGGGTGTTTCTTTGTAATAACTTTGAATCTGAACACATTCATCACTTTTTTCAAGAGCTTTATCTTTTTCTTTTTTACCTCAAGAATAAAAACTGTTCTATGTTATATTATAATTCCACTAAAAATTAATTAATTGTAAGTTATGTTTTAGATTAGTAGGAGTAATCACAGATGCAAGTTAGAGCTTTCTTTGCTGTTGATCTTAAAGATAAAGATATTAAGAAAAAAATAACCGATATTCAATCTGCATTAACTTTACCAGATACACGAATAGCCTTTGTTGTTCCTGAGAATCTACATTTCACAATGAAATTCTTAGGTGATCTTGAGGAGAATATAATCCCAGAAATACAAACCGCAGCAGAGAAAATCAAATTCAATAGTTTTGAATTGGATTTAAACGGTTTGGGTTGCTTGCCAAATTTCAGTTATATCAATGCGATTTATGTTGGCGTAACAAAAGGATTCACTGAATTATCAGCAGTAGCAAGCAAAATAGAAGAGTTAAGTGGACAATTCAATTTTAGAAAAGAGAAAAGACCATTTAGAGCCCATTTAACTATTGGACGTGTAAAGAGGATTCGAGATAAGAATCCATTAATAAATAAATTAAAAGAAAATGAGAAAACAGAATTTGGGAAGATTATAGTTAACTCTTTTAAACTAAAGAAGAGTGTAAGAACACCACAAGGACCAATTTATACTGATTTGTTTGAAGTAAAAAGTACCGATTAAATATTTCAGATAGTTGTAGGTTATTGAAATGAATCTTGAAGAAAGATACCAGCAAATTCAATTGGATGCATTAGAGAAAATCCGCCCATCAAAAGAAGAAAGAGAATTACTTGAGATCAAATTTGCTGAGATATCATCTAAAATTGAAACAATCCTACAAAAAGCAAACATACATGCAAAAATAGAACTCTCAGGTTCTTTCTCTCGAGACACTTGGATATCGGGAAGCAGAGATATTGATATTTTTGTTATTTTGCCATATGAAAGCAAATTATCTCCTGAGGATTTGTTAAAAGAAATTAAGAATGAAATAAAATTGAATTGGGTAAAGAAACACGCAAAACATCCATATTTGTATGCAGTTACTGAAGGAATAGCTATAGAGATTCTTCCCAGTTATGAATTTAAACTTGGCAGAACTATTAGGAGTGCAGTAGATCGTTCTCCGATGCACAAACAATACATAGAACAAAACTTACCAACAGGCTCTAATGATGAAGTGCGTCTTTTAAAACAGTTTATGAAAGGAACAGAAACATATGGAGCTGAAATCAAAGTCCATGGATTCTCAGGTTATCTTGTTGAATTACTAATCATAAACAATGATGGGAAATTTCTCAATGTATTAAAAAATGCTAATCAATTAATAGACGCTGTTATAAAATTTCAAAGAGATTTAAATGTTGATTTGAAGAAATTCAAAGATGATGCATTTATTGTGATAGATCCTACAGATGAGACTCGAAATGTTGCTTCTGCAGTAAAGGAGCAAACATTATCAAATTTTATAGCAGCTGCAAAGAACTATCTAAAAAATCCCTCTATAGAATTCTTCTTTCCTAAACAAATAGAAATCACAAAACAAAGAATCCAAAATATGAAGGACTCTTCATTAAATGTCTGTGCGATTATTCATAAAGAACCAATATTGGCAGATGATATTCTTTGGGGGCAATTAAGAAGATTTGAGAAAGGTCTCTTCAAATATTTGGCTAAAAATTATATGAAACCAATTAAAGTTGACTCTATCGTAAGTAATAATGAGATAATTTCCTTAATTATCAGTCTGAAAAAACACACTCCTTTCTTGATATGGCATGATGGTCCACCAGTTGACAAAGATACCCAATGGGATTTCATCAATAAATATACAAGACGTGAGGAAGTTGTTTTTGGTCCTGCAATAATTGATAATAGATGGAAGGTACTCTTATCGAAAAAACCATTTTATTTGGAGGATCTAATTAAAAACGCGATAAAAGAGAAAACAATTGCCTTACCTTCTCATTTGGATTTAAAATTGAAGTCTGTTGAGATTTTAGTCAAAGAAGATCTTATCGAAAGGTTTTCTGAAAACAAAGATATGTTATCATACTTGTTTAAACTCTTACTTGGTAAACCAAGTTATCTAATCACAGAGTGAAAGAATGATATTATTTTTTCGTTTTCTTATCTTTCAAATATGGATATTTTGGTTTCAAAATATCTCTTATTCTGTTTCTTGGTTTTTCAGTAAGAGTGTAACTTACACCTTTCAAAAACCTTTGAACATGGTTATCCCAATTTCGACTATCCACTAATTTCTTACCCGCTTTTCCAATTTTCTTTCGTAATTTCTCATCTTGAGTTAACAACAGAATGTTATCTTTGATTTCTTCTTGATTTGCTATATCAGCAATCAGAAGAGCATTATCTTTGTGATTTACATCTGGATCATGACGATAAGCAGAGGTAATAACAGGAATTTGACAAGACATTGCTTCAAAGACTGTGAAACATGAAGATTCATTTAATGAAGGTGAAGTAAAGAAATCAGCAGCAGCATAATGGCTTTGCAATTCATCATCAGGAACAAAACCAGTAAAAATCATTCTTTCTTTATTACGATATGGAAAACTGGAATAGTGTTCCCAATCAGGACCTTTCCCTACGAATAGTGAGTAAAGATGAGGTTCTGCATCCATGGCACTATCTATGCTCTCAATTAGATTGGCAACATTCTTTTCTCGGGCTAATCTCCCAACATAAATAGAAACAATAGTATCTTTTGGTATTCCATGTCGTTTCCTAATATCATATTTTGGATTTCCAGGGAAAAATCTGGAGTCATCAATGGCAAATGGTGTATGAAAGATTCGATTTTCGGAAACACCAAAATCTAGGAGTTTGCCTTTAAATCTCTCAGTTGCATGAAAGAAAGTATCAATAAACAATCCATAGAAGATTTGAGAAATCAAGGTAATGTAAAAATTATACATGAAATTGCTGATATGTAAAACGCTTTTGAAAATAACTCGTTCATCTTGATGGACGAACATTCCAGTTTTCTTGTTCATAGCTTTTGCTAACATTGCTCCCATAATACCGAGAGTTCCAGCAGAGTGAATGAATACGAAATCCGATTCTTTCATTGCTTTAAACATTCGTTTGTCTGGAAGTGCAAACCAATAACCTTGAGTATGAAAACCAGGATTAAAACATCTTACCACAGTGAATCCTTCGTAAGGATATTCATAATCATCAGTTCCTGGAATCTTTGGACAAACAAGTGTAACTTCATGACCTGCTTTCACAATTGCTGGGATGATATAGTCGAAATATCGAACAACACCATCGTAAACTGGTTTGTAAGAATCACACACAAAACAGATTTTCATATTCCATTAACACCCAGCAATTACATTCTAATTCCAGTTAATTCATGCTGGAATACTTGAATCTTAAATAATTTCCTCTAAATATCAAATATTAGGAATGAAAAAAAGATTCT
>DAOVHJ010000217.1 GCA_030671945.1 Candidatus Heimdallarchaeota archaeon | reverse complement strand
TAGGACCTTCTCTCCTCCGCTAAGTTCTCGGAAATCACGATAAGCTTTCCCTTTAGTAATCGCTTCTATGTATAATCCAGCATCTTCTGGTTTATTGATGTTAGTGACTTTCAATCTTACTTTCTCAAAAATTCCTCCCAAAAGGAGCTTCATTGAGCGTGTGATATTTGTAATGACTTCTTGTAGCTCTCCATTCCAAAATGCTAGTCTAGCTTCTAAATCTGCTCGTAAATTAGTAATATGTTCCTCTCTTTCAACCATATAAATCTTCAAAGATTCAACTTTCACTTTTTGAGCATCTATTTTATCCTCATCTACATTACTAATCCCAATTGAATCTAAATGCCCTTCAATTCGGTTTAACTCATCCCTTATTTCAGTATAATTTCTAATTTCTTCTGGTCGGTCCCCTTTCTGCTTTGCTTGTTCCTCTCTCTCATTCTTTTCTTGTAAATGAGTTTCATATTCAGCATCAAAGTTTAACTCGAGTGTGAGAAGCCGTGTAGATTTCTCAACTAAACTATGAGATTCTATTCGGAGCAATTCAATTGTTTCTTTAATATCCTCAATATTTCTTTTTACTTCATTCTTTTTTATGAAATAAGTAGCAAAATCATCATCAGCTTCATCGAGTTCAAGTTTCAACCCATTCCGATGTATTTTGTATTCCTGTGTTTTCGCTTCGATTGTAGCGATGATTTCATTTATGGTTTCAATTTTACCCAAGATCTTTTCATCAGGCATCCCTAATGTTTGGATTTCTTGATGCAGCTTAGTTATTTCTTTCAGGGTTTTTATTTCATCGATTTTTAGATCCCGTGTTTCTTTTTCTAATTGTGCGATCACAACTCGTGTTTTCCTTTCATTGATTATATTTGTGAATTGCTTTTTATCTGATGCTTTTATCTTCCAGCCAAAAGGATTCTTCATTGGTGCAGGTGGTCTTCCGAATCCTCCATGTGATAAATAGTAACTTTTTCCTGATTTTGTTATGATATTAATGCGAGAATCCCTAGCGATATTTGTTAAAGCATTTGGATCATATTTATCCTCTGCAACACCAGCTTTCACAACTCTTTTTAGGAAACCTAATGCGTGAGGATTACCAGATAGGAGATTACTGGCAATATCATAAACTTCTTTGTAGGGAGGTTTTTTGAGAGTTTCAGATGCTTTTTTGGCATCTTCTGCAGTTACTTTGTATACTGAAATTGGTGGTTTCCATCGAGGCCATGTCTCATCATACAATCTCTTTGCAAATCTATATGCTTCATCTGTTTTAGCTAAAAAGGCATAAAGATTGCGACCAATGAGATTTTTAACAGCATTTCCCCAAGTTTCCTTTCCCTCTTTAATTTTGATTAAGGAAATTATCGGTCCGATGATTTCTTTGTCCATAGATTGTCTTCTTATTTTATGATAGAAAATTTTCGCCGAATTTGTTAGGTCTTCTTCAAACTTTGTTAAGCGTTGTCCGGAATATATTTCTTCATCTGAAGAAAAGGAGTCATAATGTGGTTCAACAACTATCCTTCTTCTATGAATGAGGAGTTCTTTATCTGCTTTAGAGTATTTTTCTTGAATCATGGATAGTTTTTTTGTTTTTATTATAAGTGCTTCTTGTCTATCCTGGAGTTTTCTATCTTTTTCACTTAGATTCTTGGTGGCAATGATTTTCTCCATTTCACTTTTTTGTTCGTTATATCGCTCAATCTCCTTTTCAAAATTCCCAATATTTTCTTGATCGTTTTGAATTTGAGCTTCTAATGTGATTAATTTTCTATTCTTTATTCTCTCTTGTTCTTCTACTAATTCTAATTCTTCTTTCAAAACTTGTAATCTATTATTTGTTAAATCAATTTCAGATTTCTTCTTGCTAATCGCTTGTTCATTCTCACTTTTTTGCTTCACAATTGTTAGTCGCTGTTTGTTTACCCCATCTAGTTGTTTCTCTAATCGTGTTACAGATGACCAAGCAAGTTCTGTTTCTAATTTTGTTTTCATTATCATTAGTTTCTTCTTTTGATTTAGAATCTTCATTGCATCGTTCCATAGGTTCAGTAATTTGCTTTCAGTTTCATACTTTCTTTTTAATGGTTCAATCTCTTGAATGCTTGATTTTAGTATCTCTTGAGAGGTTATTACCTCTTCTCGATATTGCTTTAGTCCTGTTACTTCTAAAAGAACTTCTAATTTTCTCTTAGGGCTTTTCGAAGCAAAATCATCTACCGTTCCTTCCCCTGTAAAAGCTAATTTATTATCGCCACGAACTCCAATTGATTCAAAGACTCTTCTAACGTCTCGTCTTGTAACCAATCGTCCCCGAATAATTCTTCTTGAGTTATTAATGCTATATGTGACGGAACTATCATCCCGGGATATTTTAGCTGTGACCTTAAATGTATCAAAATCTATCACAGAATTTAGATCCTTATCCAAGGTTTGAATTGCTCTTCGACCATTTATGATTGGATTTGCTATTTCTAAAGTTATTTTTGAAAAATCTTCATTTTTCCCAACTAAACTACCAACACCTTTTGCTTTTGCTCTTGCAGGAATATGACCAATGCATAAGGTTAATCCATCTAGTACTTGGGTTTTTCCAGAACCATTTGCTCCTGTAATCAATGAAATAGCTTCTTTTGCTAAATCCACAACTGTGAATTCGTGAAGCATTAGGTTTTCCATGGTTATTTTTTGGAATAGTTTAGCTTTTCCATTCATAAATTCCTAACTCCGCTGCTTTACTTTAGACGAAGTGCAAAAGATCTAGTTGAAAGATTTTCAAATAGAACAATCTATCGACTTTCTCCTATGCTTCCCTCTTTTCATTGACTCCTTACTTCGGTCTAACTATATCCTCTTGTTTATCTGTTTAAATAAGAAGTTTGAAAGGAGTTAAGCGAAAGTATTTTTCTGCTCACCGACTACACTAAATGTAATTAGTGTATTACATCATTCTGTATATATAACTAATTAAATGTGGTAATATCAAATAAGCTCTTGCGTAACTATGAAAAAAAAAGATAAAAGAAAAATGGAAGGAAATTATTTTCCAGCTTCCATTCTATGAACATTTTTGAATTATTTTCTCTTTTTAGCTATGAGAATCACACTAGCTAAACCTATTGTGCTTAAAACTATCCACGCAGCAAATGGTATTCCGAATGGGAATGTAAAGGAATTAGATGGTGTGCCTGTTTTGGTTGCTTCTGCGGAAAGTGTAAAACTACCGGATCCTGAGACTCGTTTAACTACAAGATAGACTGTTTTGTTGTTTGCCGGTGTGTAAAGGATATTTTCGGGCACTCCAACAGTCGCTGTAGTACTACTTGCCAAAATTGCTGAAGCTGAGGTTACATCTACTGAGGGATCATATAAGTAAAGATCAAAGTCTGCAGATCCATCCATTTCGATGCCAGCTGTAAACTCAATTAATTCTACTAATTCTACTTTTCGAGCCCAGCTTTGCATACCAGTCGGTGAATTACTAAGTGATTCAGTTACATTAGTTCCTGCGGAATATGTTGAGAGAAATGCTTCAATCGCTGCATCACCGTGTGCTTTGCCAAAACCTTCAACTAAATCTCTAGCACCTCTATTCAAGGAAGGAGGATTACTATAAATATCTACTACTTCACCATATCGAACTTCTGTTGCGGTTCCGCAGAGAATGTTCTTTATGAAAAGCACATTTGCTTCTGTATGAGTCCAATCTGTACCCATGGCTTCTATCATTAATGCTACTAATCCAGCTATATGAGGAGTAGCCATGCTGGTTCCTTGAAATGCTATGTAATCATCTGTGTTCAATTCATCCTCCCAATATGTGGTTGGGGATCCTGATGAGAAATCAATAACGTCTTTATCATTTGTGTCAGCAGCAACTATTGGGTGAGTGTTTTCATCTGCGCCAATAGGATCTTTATATGCACCACCAGGTGCCAAAATATCTGGTTTGCCTGAGCCGGTGTCACCATTTGAGGAATAAATTGCTACTTTGTCAACATCATCAATAGCTCCAACGGTTATAGCTTTACTTGCTGTGCCAGGGGAATAAATAAAATCACCATCGGTATGACCATTACCAGCAGCTGCCACACAAACATATCCTAAAGAAACAAGATTGTTTATTGCAGTATCTACTGCTGGAATTTCCGAATCAAACCCTAAGGACATACTTACTACTGCGATATTATAAGTACCGCCATTCACTGCTATCCAATCCAATGCATCAGTGAATTCTGTTTGAGTGCCAATTCCTAAATCATCTAAAGCTTTCAAAGCAACTATCTCGCAACCAGGTGCAACACCTCGATATTTGTTGTTGCCATCGGATGTTGAAGAAGCCGGACGAGTAATTTTGTATTGAACTTTTGCTCTGGCAATTTCTGAGGAAGGGCTTCCACCTTCATATGGTCCTATTATATATTGATATTTTCCTGGAGAAAGAGTTCCAGATGTAAAAGTCAATGGTGTAACACCAGTACCATAATCTTGAGTTGTTATATCCTCAAAACCAGCTACTAATGGATTTGAATCAAATGCAAGAAATAAAGTATCTCCTGAGTTATCTGGTGTGTCTGTTTCATCCCACCAAATTTCGAAAGACACAGTTCCAGTAGTTTCCACATCTACATGATTTATTAAGCCATATTGTTCATCTAAATGAGGTAAGCCAAGTGTACTTGATATTTCCACACTGGCTGCTGTTCCTGCTGCAGCACCTGATCCCGCTGCGATACTTGAAACATGAGTTCCATGACCATTCCAGTCAGTTTCGGTTACATATTCATCACTTGCAGCATAAGCATCATGTCCAATGAAATCTTCCCAATGGGAGATTCTTCCAGTGAAATCTGGATGGGTGTCATCAATACCAGTATCTATAATCGCAATAGCGTCACTTACATCTCCCTCAAAACCTAAAGTATCCCAAACATAGGGTCGAACATTTATTTGGGGAACGCTTGTGCTAAGCATTGCTTTACTCATATAGTTCTCTGTCACAAAATTGACTCCAGGGATTGCTGCTAAAGCACCTATTT
>DAOVHJ010000263.1 GCA_030671945.1 Candidatus Heimdallarchaeota archaeon | reverse complement strand
TCCTTCTGTAAAGGATATTGAATTAGTTAGAAGAGAGTATAATGCCTCAGGTGGTAAAGAAATATTTTTGTCATTTGAAGATACTTCTCAAGATATTATTCTTGGTTTTCTAAGATTGCGTCACCCATCAGAAGATAAAATCATCTCATCGGTTAGTAATAATAAATCGTTTTCAATTATTAGAGAAATTCATGTTTATGGATCAGTTGTAGGAATAGGTATACAATCAGAACGAAAAATTGATTGGCAACACAAAGGTTTTGGTACGAAGCTTATCGATGAAGCGACTAGGATTTCTAGAGATGAAGCAGGGAGTGAATTGCTTTTAGTTACTAGCGGCATAGGTGTAAGAGAATACTATGCAAAAAGAGGTTTCAAAAGATTAATGCCTTATATGGCTAAACCATTAACTAAGAACGCTTAATCAAATTTAAGTAAACTTTCACGGTATATATCTGGTTTTTCAAATCCTAATAAATTCAGAATAGTTGCTGCTACATTACTTAACCCAGGATCATCTATATCAGGATTAATTGCATACTCCTTTTTCCAATTCTTATCGATGATCCAGAAACCAACGGGATTAAGTGAATGAGCAGTTTTTAGGTTTCCATCAGCAAGTTTCATCTCCTCGCAGTTTCCATGATCAGCTGTAACCACAGTGATACCATTCAGTTTGTTAACAACACTGATGAGTTTTTTCAAGCAATTATCAACAATTTTCACTGCTTGAACCGCTGCTTCGATATTTCCTGTGTGTCCAACCATATCCCCATTTGCAAAATTCACTCGTAGGAATTTGAATTCCCCACTTTGCATGGTAGTAATGGTTTTTTCGCAAACCTCTTCTGCATTCATCTCAGGATGAATAGCTATCATCTCGTTAGGTTCAGAAACAATTTTCATATATTGCTCTTTTTCAATACAAACATAACCAGAGCGGTTTCCGTTCCAAAAATAAGTTACATGACCAAATTTATGCGTTTCAGCAATCGCAAAAGAAGGAATATTATTTGAACAACAGTAATCAGACAATATATTTCTGATATGTGCTGGGTGGACTAGATATTGTTTAGGGATTAATTTATCTCCGTCATATTGAACTAGCCCAGCATATTCAACTTTCGGATAGAATTCTCTATCAAATTCTGAAAATTCTTCTTCCTCAAAAGCTCTACTAATCTGTATCATCCTATCTCCGCGGAAGTTAAAATTTACTACAAGATCATTATCTACAATCTTTCCAATAGGCTTCATATCTGCATCTATAATGACAAATGGTGGGAGAAACTGATCATTCGTCTTCGGAAAACATTCACGAGCATGAGTAATTGCTTCTTCGGCTGATTGATAGTAGCCTTTGTAGCCATTCACTAATTCTTCTTCTTCGATTTTTCCAAGAACGTGTGCAAACCAACCTCTTTGAACTATTTTCCAATCAGACTCATAACGATCCATGGTAACATGCATTCTTCCTCCGCCTGAGGCAATTTCATAATCATAATTTTTGGAAGCATAATTCTTAGTAATTTCATTTAATCTTATTTCAAGTGGATGAATAAAAGTAAGAGCAGATTTAGCAGGAACATCTCTCCCATCAGTTAAAAGATGGAGCCGTAATTTCTGAATCCCTGATTCAGCAAATCCTTCAATTATTCTCAATAACTGATTGAAATTACTATGGACATTACCATCTGATAATAATCCAATAAGGTGAACTGCACTTTTGTTAGAAATTACTCTTTCATTTAATTGATGCCAGATTTTGGATCTATAAATAGAACCATCCTTAATTGATGTATCAACTAATTTTGCTCCTTGATCAAAGATTTGTCCGGAACCAAGAGCATTATGACCAACCTCACTATTACCCATATCTTCATCTGTGATTAATCCAACCGCTGGTCCATGAGCTTTCAAGGTACAAAACATATTTTTCTTTTGAGCATTCATTGTTATTTTGGTTAAGGTTTTTGGTTTAGCAAGAAAAACAGCGTTGCCATCATCTTCCTTCCCAAGACCAATACCATCCATTATAATGAGTAGCAAAGGTCCTTTTCTACCTGGAAATGAAGATAATTTTTTCAGTTGATACATGTAGTAATCCTTCTAATTTTAGGTTGACATTTCGTTGATTTGTCACAAGTAACTTCAGAAGATATCTCATACAATGAAATAAGTTTTCTTGAAGGAACTTTTGGCTACAAATATTTCCTAGGAAATTTTAATATGTGGCAAATAGTGATTAAAACAATATAAATGTGATGAGATTCACATGGGAAAGATAAAACAAGTAAAACCACACATTAGGACAATGCTTAATCACATATCTTTCCGTATGCTCTATGGAAGAATAGTAAAGGAACACCAATACTTGTCAAGTTTACATTATAATCTAAGAGTAATTGGTTGGGATGACATTACTTTCTTCCCAGATGGTTTTGCAGCTAATGCTTCCTTACTGTATCTTTTATTTAAAATCCTCCAAAAAACCAAACCTAAAACAATTTTAGAGCTTGGTTCTGGACAATCAACAAAATTCACAACACGTTATGTAAAAGAAGATGAGCGTTCAGAAATAACTATACTTGAGGATTGTGAAGAATGGTATGAAAAAACAAAACCAGATATTTTCACAAGTAAAAAATCAAGATATATTTGTTCACCTTTAGAACAAACAAAATTCGGAAAACGTAAATGCTTTTGGTATTCAACAAAGATTTTAGCTGAAGAGGATAAAACTTATGATCTTATTCTTGTGGATGGTCCTTTTGGAGCAAGGAGAAATTCGAGAATTGGAATTGCTAATTTCATACCAAAAATAATTGATGAGAAAAATTTTATCATAGCTTTTGATGATGCAGCAAGAATAGGAGAACAAGATACAATCAAGGCAATCAAGAAGATATTTAGAAAGAATAGTATAGAATTCGTTGAGTTTCATGTGTATGGATCAAAAAAACAAACATGTCTTATTTCCCCAAATTATTCATTTTTAGGTACAAACTAGTTGATTAGAATTATTTGTCTTAAACCTCAGTAAATTTCTCTGTTTAAAAAAGAGAAACAAAATTAAGTAATAAGCAAATATGATTATATTAATTAAATACTACTTACTGTGTTTGGACTGGGGATCATGTCAAAAGAGGACAAGAAATCAGATGAAAATAAACAGGAGAAGAATAATACCAATTCTTCTACTTCTGAATCTAATCCTGCACGTGAGCAGATAATTCCCCCTGTTGTTCCTTCTGAGTCTGGAGAAGAGATACTAACCAGTCAAGCAATAACTGATGCTGAATTGCCAGAATTTAAAAGCAAAATTGGTCGTAAGCTGTTTGGTCCACAAATGACTTCAAAACAAGCTCCACCAACTCCTTCTGTTCCGAAAGAATTGAGAAAACTCAATTTACGGATTGAATTGAAATCAGAACAAAATGGCTTTTGTGTATTATCTGTAAATGATGCAAGAAAATTCACAGATGAGGACACTGGGTTAATAATTTTGGAGTCATCTACTTCTGAAATATCTCGAGCATCTAAATTTATGGTTGATGAACAACAAAAAGAAGGGTATATGCAGGTAAGTGAAGAAATCTACAAATCGCTGAATTGTGATGATGAGAGATTATTCATTAGATTATATTCTGATGATCCAATAAGAGTTGAAAATGTCACACTTGCTGTTAGCCCTATTTCTGGTAATGACATATTCCATACTGTAGGTAGTCTTCGTAAAAGTTTAACAAAGCTAAAGAAATTCTTGGAATCATACACTGTTTTCGAAGGATTAACAGTAAAGTGGAAAGAAAGAAATGCTGTAATTAAAATAGCAAAGATTTCCCCAGCACTCTATGAGAATGATGTTGGAATTTTCGATTTTACTAAACCGAGAGTTTTAACAATAAAACCTGATGGAGCAATGCAGTTTAATACAATACTAATCATGGATATTTCCAAATCAATGAATGGCCGAGACTTAGAAGTTAAGAATGTCAAATCTGCAGTCGAAACAATTAGGAATGCCTTCAGCAACGAGGAGCTAGAGGAATTTCTAAAAGTTTTCAAAGAAGGAAATAATGTCCAAAGGAAATCCGGAGCGATCTTTGCTGGATTGTTATATTTAAGTGAAAAAGCCAGAATAGGGATAGGTGAAACAGTTAGTCTCATCATGTTTGCTAATAGTGC
>DAOVHJ010000036.1 GCA_030671945.1 Candidatus Heimdallarchaeota archaeon | reverse complement strand
CAAATGCTAGATTCCACAAAAGTTAAAATTCTCTCAGATACAACTCATAAAAAACCAATTGAGATTTTTGGATCAGACATAGTAAAAATACCCTCTAAGACCATTCCAATAAAGAAAACAAGGATCGATTTAACTAACAAGAAAAAGACTAGAAAACAATTATCCTTTGATTTATCCATCCCAGATGTGATGAAGGCTGGAACGATGAAGAATCAAGTAATTACAATAAGTAATAATTCGAAATCTGTTCATAATGGTTGTTTTGAAATCAGAAGGATTGAAGATGGAATAAATAAGCTACTTTCAATTCAAGGTGTGAAAATTTCACCAAATGAACATCTAAAATTCAAACCAGCTATTAAACTTGATAGAATAGGTTCAAACATATTGGAATTTGTGTTAATGAATAGAATTGGCAGAACTTTGTTGAAAGAAGAGAAAAAAGTGAGTGTTTACTGAATGAGACTGCTGTCGTTATTCAAAAAAGTATATGAATTTGATATTACTAAAACAATTAGATTTAGAAATATCTGTTAAATTTGGATGAATGATAAAAAATGCTTATCTTTGTAGCCGCACTTGTAATGGGAGTAATTTTTGGTGTCATAGCAACAGTAGTTGTTTGGTTAGCTAAAGGTGAATTCAATCTTGGAACAGGCATTGTCGGCGGGGGAGCATTTCTTGCTGGCTTTCTTGTCTCTCTGTTGCAATTTTGGTATACTATGCCAACATGGGGATCAATTGTTCTCATTGGTCTACTAATCGCTGGTGTAGGTACTATAGCTTTGCTACGATTGTTTTCCAGAAGTTTTGGTCGATTAGGGCGTTCTCCGGAAAAAATCGCTGCATTAGCCATAGGAGCACTCATACTTATCGGACCGATATACTTTGGTCTAAGTAGTGCAATTTGGCGAGGATATGATCAAGCAAAGTATTTCGATTCAATACTTGAATTCCCAGATGAGAAATTACCTTTCAACAATATTATTGAGGGTGAAAATCTTCGAGTCGTTGATAGTGATCTTGCTGCTGAAATTATACAGAAATCTTCCCCATTTGGCAGTAATTCCATGATCCTTGAGCTTCACGTTGGAAAAATCTATGGAGAATTGATGTGGATTGGAGTCATAGGAACGGATTCGATACGGATTGGAACGGATAATGCGGAACGGAAACGAAATACCATATTTGGTTTTGCTGGAGTAGATCTAACTGATCCCACAAAAGAAATTGTCGTAGTTGAACAATCATTTACAATTGGTCATTATCTTGCCAGACAAAAAACTTTGAATCGTATCATTTGGAAAATTAATCCAAATTATCGAGCAGGTGATAATAGCTACTTTTCCATGAACGATGATAATGAAATGAGATTATTGGTACCATATTCAGTCTCGAAGAGTTGGCGTGTTGAGAAAACTTATGATATTGCTATGGCAACTTATTTAGAAAAACTCGGAGGAGTATTGGAGTTTGATTCTGAAGGAAATCTCATAGAAGATTACACAGACCTCTTAACATTACCTGACTATGCTCGTATACAATGCTATCCTGAAGATTGGCTTGAATTTAATATTAACAAGTGGGGTAGGCATAGGAAAGGTGATCACGAATTTGCATATTTCTTTACTACAACTGAACAATTGGGCATTTCTTGGTATGATGATGTAAGAGTAATCTATGATGCAAATAAAGGGGAAACATCTCAGTATATTATGCTTACACAAGCTGAATCTGAAAGCCAACTTCTAAGAGGAGCAATAAAGGCAAATGCTTCCGGGATATTTTTCTTTGATTGGGCTGATTTACAGCCAAAACCAATTGATACATTAAATGCGATAAAACATTGTACTACTGAAATAGATCTTGTGCGGGGTACTACTGAACACGACTTTTATCCAATCTTACCATTACTTTTCCCAATACGAGATACTTACGAAAATATGACTGATTATGCCTATGTTGTACCAGTGCAATTAAGTGATATTCGATTTGGTGGAATTTGTATAACTAATCCCTTTGATCCAAGTGGCGTTCAAACAGTCTTCGAGGAAGCTGGGGAATTCGATACAATAGATGAAGTACTCAACGAAGCACTGAACAGTTATTTCCTAATGATTGGAGCAGAAACACCTTCTGCTGATAATAAAACGGAAACGTTGAATATAACCAGCATCACTTCGTTTGAAACAGATGGAAATACGATCTATGTGGCTTATGGTAATTTAACATATTATCCATATGGAAATTCCACGGCTTTCAGTGAAAACACTACTGTATGGTTCACTCAAGACTATCTCAACGTCAGTCAATGGCAGACAGTTATTTTCTTACAAGTCGGTGACTACTTGGAAATAAATGTAACAGAAGTGAATGAAATATTCTATTGCTTAGAAATAATCTCAGTGACGTAAAAAAGAGCTTTCCTCTTCTAGGAAAGCCACCTTATATTTTTTTTATTTACGTGCTTTTTTTCGTTCTAATTTTCTAATAATAGCATCTGCAACTTTAACAAGAGGATAAATGGTTTCAGAGACTGCAGGAGCATAACAAAAATCGATGTTCATTAGATCGTATACGGTTAAACCAGCTTGAATAGCAATGGTAACGTAATTTACATTCACATCTACTTTTTCCTCGCCAATAGCTTCCAAACCAAGTATTTTTCCATCTTCTGCACTTGCAATTAGTTTAAGAGTAATATCTTTAGTAGTTGGCATATAATGCGGTCTAATTGGAGCTGTTAATTTTTGAGTTATAACTTCCGTGCCCAATTCTTTTGCTTGTTCTTCATTTATTCCTACCAAACCTACATAGAAAGTTCTTGAAGAAACAATAAATGAATTAACACTTCCAGGATAAACCGCCACACCACCTGCAGCATTTATCCCTGCTACACGACCTTGTCTCGTTGCGGGACCAGCAAGTTGAGCTAAAGTCTTTGTTTGTGTGCCATAATTATTTGTAACTATACAATCACCGGCTGCAAAAATTCCCTCAATATTTGTTTCCATTTTTTCATTAACTTCAATTGCATGATATTTTTCATCTATTTTCAAACCAATTGCTTTTGCTAAGTCAATATTAGCTCTTACACCTGTTGCTAAAACAACGAGTTCTGCATCAATAGTTTCCTTGGTTTCATCATTGCCATATACAACAGATTGAACTTTTGTTTTCCCGGTGATTTCTTTGACTATCATTCCTGTTTTGATTGAAATGCCAGATTCTTCAAGGTTTTTCTCGACAATAGTAGCAAAAGCTTTGGAAATTTTGAAGGGCATAAGTTGAGGTTGCATTTCTATAATAGCTACTTTTTTCCCTGTGTGAGTAAGTTCAGAAGCAACTTCAATGCCGATGGCACTTCCACCGACTACAACAATATTCTTTACATCTTTTGCTTCTGCAGCTTTCTTAATAGCATCAGCATCTTCTGCAAATTTCAAGCTAAAAACATTCCCGAGATCACGACCGGGAATTGGGGGAATAAAAACAGACGACCCAGTACAAATTATTAATTTATCATAATCAAGGATTATTTCTTCATCAGCTTTATTTCTAGCAAATGCTTTCTTTTGTTTCAGATCTACTTTCTCAACAATAGAACCTTTATGAAGTGTGATTTTACTCATTTCATAGTTCAATTTTTCAATTATTGTGTCTACAGATGGTAAATATCCACCAATAACAAAAGGCATCGCACAAGGATGAAAAGTATCGTAATCTTTAGTATCAATTACAGTTATCTCAGCAGTTCTATCTTTAATTCTTGCAGCTCCAGCTGCACTTAATCCAGCTGGACCGTTACCAACAATAACAATTTTCTGGCTCATTTTTATTCAAACCACTTTATTCATTAAATCTCTAATTGAAAAGCCATATCAGCCGCATTTTTCACAGCAACACTAAAACCAGGTTGGAATCCAATGATTGCCGTATCCAAACCTTTCGCTTTAGCTGCACGAAGAATTGGTGCACATCGAGCGTGTCTGCTAGCAATTATTATCATATCAACATTTTTTTGGTTAATACTATCCATGGTTTCAATAACTATTCGTATATAGATATCAGAAGCAGCAACAATAGGTTCGTATCCACTGTTTTCTATTGCTTTTAGAAGTGTTTTTGGAGCATGACGATTTAGAATAACCTTAGCAATCTTAATTTGCCCAAGTTTATTAGCGATTTTTTCAATATCTTCTAATCGAATTTGCTTATCATGTACTCTTCGAAGAATGTTTGGAGCATCAATAATTAATGCTATCTTCTTTTGTTTTGTAAAGATGTTTTTCACAGTTTTGAAACCTATTCCCTTCCGTTCAGAAAGTTTACCGTCTATTGCCTCTACATCAACGGTATCTTCAGTCTCATCTTGTTCCGCTAAATCAACCATGTTTTTCAATGAATTCATCTGCCCTTTATGAAGAAAGCAATATATGGTCTTTTTAATTTATTCTTTATTTTAAGAATGAAATTATCTAAACATAAAAAAGAAAAAAATAAAGAAACAAGAGAATTATACCTTTGAAACATAGGTTTTGTTCTCTTTCTTTGAAACTTTAATTAATCCATCATCTTTCAAATCAGTGACTATGTGTTTAACAACATCATTTGTTTGCCCGACAATTTTGGATAGATCAGGTAGAGTGATGTCACCACCAATGTCCTGTATCGCTAAGAACACACGGAATTTAGGTACGCCTTGCAGGGATTTTGTCAAGTTTTTCACAAGAGCATCTTTTTCACTATTTGAAGTTTCTAATTCCGTGATTCGTGATTTTAGATTTTCAAATTGAATCATGATTTTATCGCGTTCTTCTTGAACAGCATCACGATCTTTATCTATGACGTCCTGTGCTTTGGAAACTTCAGCAATTGTTTTCTCCTTCTCACCCAAGGTGTTTTTCAAATCACGGATTTCATTCTTTAGCTCATTTAACTCAGCTTCATTCTCAGTCTTCCCTTTAAGAAGATCTTGTAATTTGGTTTCTTGGCTTGATTTTTCGGAAGAAATACTTTCTTTAGCATCTGTTAGTTGACTCTTCAAATCTCTGATTTCATTGTCTTTTTCATCGATTTGTTTTTCTTTACCCTCTAATTCCTGAGTAGCAGTACCAACTTTCTTCTCAGATCTATCTAAGGTGTCTTTGGTGTCTGTTAGTTGGTGCTCAATAGCTTTCAAATCATCTTGGAGTTTCTTGATTAGACCATCTTTCTCTGATTCGGCAGAAGCAATACTGGCTCTGGAATCTGTAACAGTTTTACGAAGTCTGTCTATTTCTTCGTCTTTTTGTTCAACTGCTTCTCTATAACTAGTAAGTGCTGTTGTTGCTTCCTTGAATCTTACTTCAAGATCATCAGCACGTTCACGTTCCAAATTAAGAGTCTCCTCCAATCGACCGGTTTCAGCTTCAAATTTCTCGGAACTTACTGATTTCATTTGTGAAATTCTTTTCTCCATAGAAGTCATTTGTTCCTTCATCGCATTTGTAGTTCTTTCATGTTCTTGGATGAGCTCATCTTTTTCAGTGAGTTGCTGCTGAAATTGATCCTTATTTTGTGAAAAATCGCCAACCTGTGTCTGTAAATCTTCAATTTCTATACGTTGTTGAGCAAGTGATTCTCCATGCTCCATCACTTGTTTTTCATACATTTCAATCGTTCGTTTCTGTTCATCGACTGTTTCTTGAAGTCGATTTAGTTCACCGATTTGACCTACTCCTTTTTCAGCAAATTGAGACTTCTCATCTTCGAAAGCCTTAGTAGTTTCAATCATTTCAGCTTTCAAGCGAGTGTTTTCTTGCTCTAATTCCGCAATTCTTTGCGTGGCTTCCCCACTAAAACTTAAATTACCAGATAAAGCACTACTAAGAGTTGTGCTGAGAATTTTGCTACCATCACCAGAAGTAGAAGTAAGAATTTGTTTCATATACTCCTTTTCTAATGATTTGATAGTATCAAAAATATGACTAATTTCTGAAGGGGAATAGCTTTCTTTTGAAGTAGCCAAAAAATTATTCTTTTGTTCATCAAATCTTGAAGAAAATTCGATTTCAATTTTTTGTCTTAAATCTTGCATTTCAGCAAGAAAACGAACAACTGACTGTCTTTTTATTTCATCAACATTTGGAGGTTGGATGTTTGACATGTTTAAACCTCATTTTAGCGTTATTAACAAATCCGAGACTTTAGTATTTTGACTTGAGTAATAGTGATATTGCTTTTGTTCTTTAATAATTCTTTAGTTGTGTATATGACAATAATTATTCTCTTATTAAATGTAATAAGTATTTAGGGAATATCTTCTTCCCTAATTAAACTTCAATTTTGAAAATATCCTCAAAATACAAATAGAAATTCTGGAAGAAAGATCGAAGCTTGGTAAACGGTACGACAGGCACAAATTTATGAAAGAATATTTCATCATCTAACCAAGTTACAACCATTGGGATAAAGATAATTTTCTTCCAACCTTTAATGCTGATTTTCTCTTGTAATTCCTCGAAATGTTCCTTAACAGCTTCTACCCGTGCGACTTGTTCCTCAGCTGCTTTTTTGAGAACAGATTTTTTTCCTGTACCACCATAATGCTTACAGTCGATAAATAGAACATATGGATTTGCTTTGAGTATAACATCAATTTGATACTTTCGATCTTCTGTGGAAAAATTCAAACCGGTTTTAGCTATGTATCCAAACTCATCACCAACAATTGTAGTCAATAATTCAAATTCCTGCCAAATAAGCTCGTTAATTATTTTATCAAAATCAATGTCATTCATAAAACCGAGTATGGCTAATTTGGCTCTTTGCTCTCTAGTAATCTGGTAATTATCGTCTATGGTAACTTGGAAATGAAATCCCTTGGATTTAAGCTCCTCAAAAAAAGTTCCTACTTTGCTTTCATTTTTAGCTTGGATAAGCTCATCTACTAAGATGAAAGGCTCATTTTTTGATTGTTTTAAGGTAAGAAGAAGTAACTCTTTGTCCAATTATCTTTCCACCAATCAAGAATAAGTGAGAAACTAGATTTAAAAACGGTTTTGGTTAAGCTGACATCAACAAATTTAATTTCATGGAAAATCTTTTCTTTAGTGATATAGATAATATAGATGAATAATATAATGATTTCAGGTGTTTTAATTGAGTGAAAAGATACTGGTTACTGGTGGTTGTGGTTTTATAGGAAGTAACTTAGTGAACAAATTAGTTGCTGACGGTTATTCTGTAAGTGTCTTAGATGATTTATCAACTGGACGAAAGGGATACATCAAAAAGAGTCTTGGCGAAAAGAACTGCAACTTAACAGTAGGGAGTATAACCAATCTTTCACTTCTTGAGAAATTATTAGCTGAAGTTGATGTAGTAATTCATGAAGCAGCAAAACCAGATGTTCGTGCAAGCATTGATAATCTCTTCGTAGATTTTGATACTAACGTTCTAGGAACCTTGAATGTTCTACAAGCAATGGTAAAGAATAAAGTACCAAAAATTATTTTTGCATCATCTGGAGGAACAGTCTATGGAGAAACAGAAGTGATTCCAACACCTGAGACCGAACCATTTGCACCTATTAGTCATTATGGCGCTTCAAAAGCTGCATGCGAACAATACATTTCAAGCTTCTCAAGTCTCCATAATTTAGAAGCGATTTCCCTAAGATTTGGAAATATCTTTGGTCCACCTTCGAATCAAGGAGTTATGTATGATTTCTTTTGGAAATTGAAGAAAAATCCCACTTCCCTTAAAATATTAGGGAATGGCAAACAAGTAAAATCCTATTTGTACATTAGTGATTGTGTTGAAGCACACATACAATCTCTAAAGTCCACTATTACTGGTCATATGCCGTTTAATATTGCTACCTCTGAAGGGATTACAGTTAATGAAGTAGCAAATGCTGTCGTCAAGTCACTAGACTTAACAGAAGTAAAATACACCTATACTGGAGGAGAACGCGGTTGGGAAGGGGACGTTAAAAAATCAGTAGTTGATATCTCCAAAGCAGAAAAAGTTTTGTCATGGAAACCTGTAACCACAACAGAACAAGGTATTCAGAAATATATCACGTGGTTAAAAGACGAGAATAAAGAATAATAGACAAAATTACTTTTTATCTATCAACTCTACTAATTCATTCATTGTTTGAACATGTTTCCAAATCTTAATATTATACTTTCTTGAGTCTAAGAGTTTCTCATTGAAAAGTATAAACCGGATATTAGCTTTAACCGCAGCAACACCATCCACCCAAGAATCTCCTACAAAAACAACTTTGTCAGGATTTAATTTGAGCTTCTGAACAATGACTTCAAGACCTTCCTTATCAGGTTTCATTTTCTTAACATCTTCTCGAGCAACAACTATGTCAAAATAATCAACAATATTGAATCGCTCTAAAACTTCTATAGTTGGCTTTTTTGCGTTGTTTGTCAGAATAGATGTAGATATACCTTTTTTTTGCAAGTACTCAAGCATTTGTATAACATCATCATCAATAGAGACATTTTCCATACCCATACGTTCGAATTTTTCAACCATATCCCAAAGCTCAGCAACTATTTGAGTTTCATTTCTTTTATCAAATTCCTCTACTTGATCAATGATATTTCCAGCAGTAAATCGATGAGGGATGTCTTCTTCATTCCCAAAATCTACCCCATGCTTCTTTGCAGCTCGTGCCATACTGATTTTCATCGCTGGAAAATTAATGTTTGATTTGATCAAAGTATTATCAAAATCAAAAATAATTGCTAATTCATCATGGTTCATGTCTATATCTCAGCATCTTTAGTAATTGCGGAATGAGCATCGATTTTCATTCCCCTCTTTATAATAACCTTTGTCGATATTATTGTTTCCCCACCAATAATTATGAAATCTTTAACCTCTTCTCTAGGAGAAACATCGTTTTGAGGTTGTAATTGTGAATTCGCACCAATGACGACTTCCTCTGCAGAAATAACGTTTGATAAAACACAATTTGATTCGATTTTACATTTATCCATAATTAAGGATTTCTTGATAGAGGTATTCGCACCAATTTCACAATCTTTCCCAATAAAAACTCGTGGTCCAATATTTGAATCCTGTTCAATAAGTGTTCCTTTCCCAATTAAAACCGGTCCTGTAATAGTAATACCTGAAAAATCAATTACTGAATCTTCCTCAAAGAAAACGTCTTCGGCAGCTTTGAAACCAATTTCTCCGCCAGAATGAAATTGCATATTCAGTTGCTCCTTACTTGGAGGAAAGAATTCTTGAGCAATTAATAAATCCACAGGATTCTCAAGGCTCATCCAAGAGTCAATAATAAAAGCGCCAATCTTTCCTTTCTCACCCAAAATAGAAATAGTGTCAGTAATTTCATATTCTTTCCTTTGAGAAAGAGGTGTTGCACGGATAGCATCAAAAACATCGTGCTCAAAGAGATAGATTCCAGCATTAATGTAACCAATCTCTTCACTTATTTCTTCAGTTTTGATTTTTTCTTTGATGTCTTCCACAATACCATCAGAAGAAACTTTCAACAAACCATATCGTTCATTCTTTCCGGGAAAAACAGCCACTGTACACTTAGCCTTTAGCTTTGTATGATGAGAAATCAGTTCAGGTAAAACTTGCTCAACGTGAGCAATAATATCTCCATTGAAAACTAAACATCTCTTTTCATCTCCCATAAATTCTTCAGCTTGAGCCACAGCATCTGCTGTACCTTTTGGTGGATCTTGGATTGCATAAATGATTCTATTGGCATATGGTTTTTGGGAGAAAAGATCTCTCATTTCTTCTTCTTGCCAAGGAGAGATCACTAACACAAGCTTATCCATAAAGCCGGCAGTTTCAATCATATCAGCAAGTCGAATTAGGATTGCTTGGTTTTGGATAGGTAATGAACCTTTAAGTCTAGTATCAGTTAAAGGTTGCATTCTTTTACCTTTACCAGCTGCTAAGATAATTGAAATCATAAATACACATCCAGAGAGAGTGAAACAATCAGTATAAGATTCCTATATGGTTTTTTAATTCTGCTGTCAAATACAATAATCTCACGTAAATAATAAGAATTAAAGAAAAAAGAATGTTTCTTGGCTGAGAAGCCAAGTTATTATTGTGTCATAGCTATTAGCTGAAGCTGAGTGCGTACACGAAGGTATTCTTTTGCAAAATCAACGGAAGTGAGATCAGCCCAATGGAATCGTTCTTCAGTATCGAACAATTCTTCTTCAAGTTCGAGCTTTCGTCGATCCATATATTTCACTCGTTGAGAAGATCTGTCAATCTGGGATCGCCCAGATAAAGCAGCTTTTAATCGATTGATTTCATCTTGCTTTTGATTCAAAACATCTTCTAATTGTTGCTTTTGACGATTATATACTACATAGGCATCTGTGGGTTGAGTTTTTGGTTTGACACCTTTCTTTAGTAAGTGTGCAGCAGGACGTAAAGGCTCTCGAGCAAAAAGTCCCTTAATGGAATTAGCAGCTTGAAAAAGATGGTATTCGGGATTCCAACGCCTAACTATCCATAAATCAATAATCTTACCCTTACCAACTCGAGGATGATCAACCTCAGAAATCATCTTAACTAATGGGGGAGTGGCGGGAAAACCATCAAGCATCTCAAGCTCGACAGTAAAGAATCGATTCTTAAATTCACCTCTGCCAGGAATCAGACCACGCCAACGTGTCATGTCTCCTTTAATAGGCTCAAAGCCGCGACCTTTTTCATACATCCATTTAGCTTCACGTGCTAAAATAATATCGGGAATGTTCTTTACCATAATATAGACGACCAACTAATCTTATTCTCTAATAGTAGAACGGAACATCTACATTATTAAACGTTTTATTTTGACATAGAAAAAAAGAATGAAATGGAATTCTTATAATTCCATATCAACACTTGGTTTTGGAATGAGGACTTTAACACCAGAATGTGTTTTTTCGACGTTTTTCTTGAAATCCTCCGGACTCTGTTCTCGCCAATGCATTGGAACGACATTTTTAGGCATAAAAGATCCGACAGCATCTAATGCTTCTTTGGGATCCATAGTGTATTTCCCATCAATAGGTAATAATGCATAATCAATATCTTTCAGATCCTTCATTTCCTCGATGAACTCAGTGTCTCCCGCAAAATAGATTTTCTTACCTTTAGCTTCAATAACAAAAGCTGTTTGGATCTCTCTTGGATGAAAAGGTTCACCGGAGTCCCTTTTTCGAATAACATTATAACCTGGAACACCATGAATAATTATTCCTTCGAAATCATGCTTTTGATCTGGGTCCAAAGCAATTGATCCTTTTATATTTGCAGAGTTCTTAGTGGAAGTGATGATTACTGTGGAATCCTTCCTAGCAAGTGCGATTTTATCCGGATCGGAATGATCTTGATGCCCATGAGTGGAAAGGATTAGATCTGCTTTTTCTGAGTACTCAGAAGCGTCCCCACCATAAGGGTCAATGTAAATTACTTTATCATCTACTTTCAACTTGAAAGAAGCGTGTCCTAATAAACGTAATATCATAGTCAAATTTTTTCCTCCTAAAGAAAAATGAACTAATGAACATAAATTTCTTATGCTTCTAAATAAGTAATTTCTTAAAAAACCTATTAATGAAAGAAAAATTAGAGAAATGATGTTCTAAACGAATGTGAATGCCATGAGTGAAATTTCAAAGAAAGAATTAATTGATTTGCTTGGAAAATTAGTGAGTTATAATACTGTGAATATCCCAACGGATGATGTGAAAGCTCCGAAGGATTGCCCTGAGTTTATAGAGAAGCATCTGCAAGAAAAGGGGATTGATGCGAAGTTGTTTGAGGATGAAGGGTACTATTCCGTTTACGGTAAAGTAGGGGAAGGAAAATTCAACTTACTCTTAATGGCTCATTTTGATGTTGTTCCTGTAAGTGATGGTTGGGCTACTGATCCTTTTGAAATGGTCATAAAAGATGAGAAAACCGCTTACGGTCGCGGAGTTATTGACAACAAAAACAATGTAACCTCAATTATGACTATTCTTCCAGAAATAAAGAAACTCGATTTAGGAGATAAAATGACCGTCTGTTTCGAATTGTCTGGTGATGAAGAGATTGGTGGAGTTCATAGTGCAGGTAATTACAAGAAAAAATTTGATAGAATGCCTGATGCTGTAATGAATTTAGATGGAGCCGGGGAAGTAATTATTTCTCGAAGAAGAAATGCAATGGGATCAACCCTAAGAATACCTAAGAAGAAAGCGAAAGCAAAGGGAATACTATCTGAAAAGAAATTTACCTCTGTACAATATGGTCGACATACTGCATATCAACACAGAGGAGCAGATGTGCATTGCATGATAAAAGCTTCCGTAGTGTCATCTTGGGATTACTACAAATTAATTGATTGCCAAGGGAAATTCATCAAAGGTAACGTTGTTCCTGATGAGTGCACATTAACTGCGATTATACCATCTGAGGATAAGAATGCTAAAGAACATGAGTACGAT
>DAOVHJ010000088.1 GCA_030671945.1 Candidatus Heimdallarchaeota archaeon | reverse complement strand
TCAATCGAGTAGAAAATGGAATTAAAAAAATACTTGAAAACGAAATTTAATTAATTTGTATCGTTTTTAATTAATTCTTCTAAAGCTTGTTTTTCCTCTGAGAACTCAACTTCTTCAGTTTCCTTTTGTTTTTTGGCTTTCAACCTGAATTTCGTCTCTACAGCTGTAACGGAAACTACTAGCAAACCAACTGGAATGATAGAATACATAAGTGATGTACGAAGTTTGCGTAAACGAAGATTATCTTTAGGATCATTGGGATCGGTTCCACTTTCAATTTCAGAACGATCACTAAATCCATCTGAATCACTATCCTCTAAAAATGGATTTGTTCCAAATTTCATTATTTCCTCCCAATCTGTCAGAGTGTCAAAATCTGTGTCGGCATTCAAAGGATTTGTCGTATGATTATGTACTTCATCTCCGTCCGTTAGGTAATCCGAATCTGTATCTGAATTGTAAACCTCGGTTCCAGCAATGTACTCATCTAAATTTACTAATCCATCGTCATCTTCATCATTTTGAGAATCATCAAAATTAAGATCTAAATTATTGATGTATTCCCAGTAATCCGGCATCATATCAGAATCCGTGTCATTTGTATTCGGATTTGAACCAATTTCGAATATTTCTTTATAGTCATCTAATAAATCTTGATCAGTATCTTGCATATTTGGATCAGAAAGATAAATGTTAACTTCATCTCCATCTTCAACACCATCTCTGTCTGAATCAACTGAAAGCGGATCAGTTAATAATATCAAAACCTCTTCGCTATCTGATAAACCATCCCAGTCGGTGTCATTTATTAATGGGTTTGTTAAAGATATTTTAACCTCATAGCCATCAGAGAGTCCATCTTGATCTGTGTCAGCTATTAGATAATCCGTTCCCCATGATGTTTCATCAATATCTCCTAATGTGTCATTATCTGTGTCTTTCTGGATGCCAAACCAATTAACATTCATTTCTATTTCTTCAAATATGTAGATTAATTCTTCCACTTGATTATAGATTATTACAGGTGTTACTTTTGTGAATTCAATATGGAAGAGCAAAGTCTCATTCTCCCAATCCCCAGCGGATGTTCTTTTTCGTATTGTTAAAAATTCATTTTGTTCTCTATACCAAAATGGACTACTGAAATCACCACTAAAGTATACTAAATAGAAAGTATCATCTTCTAACAAAATGGCATCGAAATATCCCGCGGTCACAGTGTCTCGCATGAAGGTTTCCTTAAATGTCCAATGATCATCTCCGGGTATCATCTCAAACAATTCAAAATCTGAATAGTACATTTCATGCCAACTTGAAAATACTCTACTTGTAGTATAGAATAACTGTAACTTCCCAGTGGAGTCTTGTATGATTTTAGGTCTGAATAACCAATCATATGCTGCATCTACCAATGCTAATTCTGACCAAGTTTTATTGGGTAATAATGATCTGTATATTATCATTGAGACTTCCAATTCATTCATAAATTCTCCATGAACGAGATGCAATGTGTTGTTTTTATCAAATAAAGCTGAAATATGATAGATTTGGGTATTTATTTGATAGGATGGCAGTATTTCTCTCGAAGAGAAACCTGTTTCATTAGAGAACTTATACGCATAATTCAAAACCATTTGATCTCCGAAAAATTCTCTCCAGAATAGGTGAAGAGTATTATTCTCATCAACAATTACAGTTGGTTTATCAGAAAAAGGTCTTTCATACATATGCGGGTGGTAATAGGCTCTATTTGGGACATCACCAAGTGGAGTATAACAAAGCTGAGGTATAGACCAATTGCTTTGTCCTTTAAGTTTGTAACTATAATGAATGGCATCAAACCCAGTTCCCACATCATGAACAACTCCAAAAATGTAGAGAGTATCATTTGAATCTATAATCAATTGTGGATTTGTATTAGCTGGTAAAACAAATAAGCTCCTAAAATCTGTCCAACGAGTATCATTAACTAATTTTCTCATGTATAAAATCTCTCTTCTTCCTGCGATATCATGTAGACATACTAAATGAATTACCCCTTCTGAGTCTACAACAGCTGATTGTAAAAGCGTTTGACGCGTTCCATAATAAACAACATTAGAAGTAGACCAGAGTTCACTGGTATTCAGATACTGATAAATGAGTGATCCTTCATTTATGTAAAATAAAGAACCAAGAATCCCAGTAGAATTTGTCACTTCAATAAAAATTGGTTCAATAGAATAATCTGTTGTTGATAACTGAACAATAGAGGTCAATGAACCATTACTATACATTTTCCGATAATAGATGTTTGAAAGAAATCCTGTGGCATCTTCGAAAACAATATATAAGTCACCTGAGCTTTCATTTTCGAAGATATTGACGTGATAATTATTACCATTTACATTATTAACACGATTTGATGGAGAGAAGATTGTACCATTTGTAAACCATTTAAGATAATACAATGCACTATAAGATGCTCCTTCTGCCCAGAGAACATGTAATCCTTCATCATTTGCATGCTTTATTTTAAGTACTTTGACGTAATCAGAGCTCAGTTTTAATGATTCATATGTGCTCCAAATTTTCGTGCTTTCATTTAAGAAAATATGAGAAATTGCTTGAGTATTACTAAAATCAGAACTATTCGTCCAGCAAATATGTAAGGAATTGTAATTAGCACTTATATCAATTTTATCCGGATTTGATTCATTATAAAGAGCTAAAGGTTCAGGTAACCATTCATTAGTTGTCATATTTCTTCTTTGTAATCGAATCACACTATCCCAAGTGGATGCTATACTGGTTCCTTTTTTTAAGACCCAAGCAATGTTCAATGTATCATTATGAGAGATTCCAATTCGTAAACTTGAAAAATCACTGCTGTTTGAGGTAAAAACAGGAACTAAAGTTCTAGTAGAGTTACTAGCTGTATAATTAAGATAATAAATTCGAGAGTATTCATCCCTCTTTATGATTAAGGCCATATGCAAATTGTCATTATTATCTATGACTAATTTTGGTGTAGTAATATCCTCTTCAAATCGAAATAATAATTCGGATACACTCCAATTCTCACCCTTGCTATCATTTGAATAGGAATAAAATAATGACAAACCATGTTGGGTTTGTTGCTGCTTCCAAATACAATGTAAACGTCCATCTGTTCCTTGTGCAACAGAATAGTAATCTCTTGCCAGATCACTGGGCGCTAAATGTACACCTTCACCAAAAATAGTATCATTATTTTCAAAATTCGTGATTGTTGGTGCTTCATCAATGCTTAAATCATTCTCAGGTACTATTGTTGGTACGGATTTATCATCTAAAGCTGTTTCCCCATTGATGAGCGATAAACCTGAGCTACTAGCATCTGAGAAGATGGTAATTACAAATGTGATTAGAACAAGAACACTTGCGATTTTTCTAAAGCAAAAATTTTTCGCCAAACGTAATCACACCCGAATAAGAACAGTCTACAGTAATTTAAAGATTACATCTATTCTCACTTGAATAAGAAAGAGTATTTTTCTTTATTAGGTTTTTCTAAAAACTAGGAATCCAGATTATTTATATAAATTAAAAGGAATCAGCTCTAAAGTAAGAAAATAATACCTTCTTAGGAATACGTATCTATGAATAAAACTCAAACGCTTCCAAGGAAATTCGATAAACTAGTTGAACAATTAAATGCTGAATCTACTAATAAAATGATAGTCATTTTTGGATCTTGCACTGCGATATTTGATGGTAGGATTAAATCATATCTTCCAGAAGGCGATAGATTATTGTTTATCAAAAAGGATGAAACTCTAATTCTTCATAGTCCAAAAGGCTTGAAACCTTTGAATTGGCAGATATCTGGTGCTGGAAAAATAAATTATCTCTACGAAAATAAGAAACTCACCGTTAAATCTTACAGAACGAAGACCAAGGAAACTTTAGAGATTATTTTCAAAAAAATTTATCAAGCAACTCTATATAATGCATACGATTCTGCTTCCCTAAGTATTTATGGTTCAGAGAAAGATCTCTCAGATTATTTGTATGATCATCCAGAGATAATCGATAAAGATTTTCAACCTACGACTCGAGAATATGATACCCCATTCGGTTTTCTTGATCTAAGAGGTGTTGACCGTGAAGGTAATATCATAATTGTAGAAGTAAAGAAACGTGGAGCTACCCCAGCTGATGCTCATCAATTGAAAAGATATGTTGAATACTTTGAGCAAGTTGAAAAAATAACGGTAAGAGGAATATTGGTAGCAAAAAGTTTCAGTGAAAAAGTAATGAATATCTTACAAGTTAATAATTTAGAAGCCGTTGCTGTACCATGGCAAGAAATATTTCCTTCCTTAGCAAACGAGAAGCCAACGGTTACCCTTGAAGATTTCATGTCCGATGAAAATCAAAGAGAAAAATAGAATATTTCATTTAGGATAAAATTGATAACACTTAATAAAACAGTTAATCATACATGACTATGAAATAAATGAGTGAGGTTCAATGTCAAATAAAAACTCCATTGTTAAAACTACTATTCGAATAGCAATTTTAGCAATAATGCTTTCATGTAGTGTAATAATGGTTTACACACCCTTTACTACAAGAAATTGGACTGTTGGTGTAGACACTTACGAGTATGAAACATTTTTCTTTGGCAAATGGAATTTCTATAATAATACTGAAATGGTTAGTACTGGTGGTTCTGATACTTTAGACAGTTTCCAGATACTCTCACCAATTTTAATTATTGCTGGATTAGTTCTTTCTGTAATCCTTGTTCCTACTTTAGGTTTCTTTTTAGGCTATGATGAAAGAAATCGTGGAAATACTCAACGCATTCTAGGGATCTTTATAGCAATAGTTGGAATAATTGGTTTTATCGGTGTAATGCTTCAATTATCATTTATTAATTATCTAAAAATCCTGAATATCGATACAAAAATAGGTGCTGGTTTCATTTTCTCAATGATTCTTTTTGTACTAATAACTTTATTCGGTTTAGTTTTTGCAATTCTACCTAAAAGAAATGAGCAATTAGATTCTTAATAATGAATCTCATCTATAAAATAGAACTTAAACAAATTACTGAATTTCTTTTACATGCATTCTAAGTGAAAATATTAATTAAAACTAATTAGATTGTAGTCTTATGTCCAAACATACAATTTCAGACAAAAGTGATATCTCTATCGTTCTTTGTGGTGCTGCAGGTCAGGGAATACAAACAGTTGAACAATTCTTAACACATATTCTACATGAAGCAGGATATTACGTAGCTGCACTAAAAGAATATATGTCTCGAGTTCGTGGGGGAACAAATTCAACAGAAATTCGAATATCATCTGACAAAGTAAAAGCATATGTGGATCGAATTGATATTTTCATTCCATTTAATAAGACAGCAATATCCAGACAAAGAAAAAGAATAACAAAGGATACACTCATCATTGGCGAACCTGAAAACATTTTGCATGAACTTGATGCTAAAGAATACAATATTGTGGAAATTTCTTGGACAAAAATCGCAGAAGAAATAGGTCATCGTATTTATTCAAATACTATTGCTGCTGGAGTTATTACTAAATTATTCAATATAGATGATGAATTAGGCAAAAAATATCTGAGAGATAGATTTGCAAATAAAAGCGATGAGATTGTAAAGAAGAACATTGAAGCATTTCTAAAGGGTAATGAAATTGCAAATGAAATAGCTAAATCAAAGGGAATTGAGATTAAAATTAAACCAAAAAAGAAAACTGAAAAAGAAATAATGGTTAATGGTGCTGATATTGTTGGGATGGGAGCTATTGCTGGAGGATGTAATTTTATTTGTTCATATCCTATGAGTCCCTCAACTGGAGTTTTAAATTTCCTAGCAAAGCATTCAGCTGATTTTGATATTTTAGTTGAGCAAGCCGAGGATGAAATTGCAGCCATAAATGCTGGATTAGGAGCAGCGTATGCCGGGGCAAGAGCAATGGTAACTACATCCGGAGGTGGATTTGCTTTAATGAGTGAGGGAATAAGTTTGAGTGGAATGATTGAGACACCTATAGTTATTCACATTGCACAGCGACCTGGTCCAGCTACTGGTTTGCCAACTCGAACGGAACAAGGAGATTTAGAATTAGCATTGTATAGTGGCCATGGAGATTTTCCAAGGATAATCCTCGCTCCTGGAAAACTTAAAGATGCTTTCTATATTACACAGGAAGCTTTCAATTTAGCTGAGAAATTCCAAGTTCCTGTGATCATTTTAACTGATCAGTTTTTCGTCGATTTGTATTATAATATCCCTTCTTTGGATTTATCAAATGTCTCTATAGACAAACACATTATAAAAACAGAAGAAGGATATCAAAGATATAAACTAACAAAAAATGGCATATCACCTCGAGGGATACCTGGTTTCGGAGATGGATTAGTTAGAGCTGACAGTGATGAACATGACGAAGATGGGTTCATTACAGAGGATCTTGATAATACTCGAGTGAAAATGGTTGAGAAAAGACTGAAGAAACTTGAGGAAGTGAAGAAGAACGTAATTCCTCCCGACCTAATAGGTGGCAAAGATTATGAAACGCTTGTAATTGGTTGGGGATCTACTTGTAATGCTATTACTGAAGCACTAACTTCACTTGGTGATAAAAGCATTTCATTTCTTCATTTCAAGCAAGTATATCCATTACATGAGAAAACAAAAGAATATCTTGAGAAAGCAAAGAACCTCATTATTGTTGAAAATAATGTGACATCCCAGTTCGGGAAACTAATCAAACTCTATACTGATTTGGAGATTGAAAATAAAATACTGAAGTTTACTGGCATGCCCTTCTCGGTTGAAGAACTGACGGAAAAAATCAAAAAAGCAGTGGAGGACAAAAAATGAGCAAGAAAACAAACAGATTCGATATGGGCGACATTGATATTTCTTGGTGTCCGGGATGTGGTGATTATCAAATTCTAACAACACTTCAAGAAACACTTGTTGAATTAGATATACAACCAAAAGACCTCGTTATGGTTTCTGGAATAGGACAAGCAGCTAAAATACCTCAATACTTGAAATGTAATTACTTTAATGGTTTACATGGAAGATCACTTCCACCTGCTTGGGCAATTAAAGCAGCGAATCCAAATTTAGTTGTTATTGCTGAGAGTGGAGATGGGTGCTCTTACGGAGAAGGTGGAAATCATTTCATACATACTGTGAGAAGAAATCCAGACATTACTAATATCGTTCACAATAACATGATTTATGGTCTTACTAAAGGACAAGCCTCTCCAACATCTCGAATTGGGATGAAGACTGGAGTCCAAGTTGAAGGAGTTATTCTTGATCCTTTTAATCCCTTAACAATAGCTATTGGTCTTGATGCTTCCTTTGTCGCGAGAACTTATGCAGGCGATACAAAGCATATGAAAGAAATGATGAAACAAGCAATTCAACACAAAGGTTATGCTTTGCTAGATATCTTGCAACCCTGTGTTTCTTTTAATAAATTAAACACCTATCAATGGTTCAAAGAACGGGTTTATTATTTAGAAGAAAGTCATGATCCTACAGATCGATTTGAAGCACTGAGAAGAGCTTCAGAAGTAGAAAAATTCCCACTGGGCATTTTCTATGTCAAGGATAAACCAACCTTTCTAGAGAAACATGATTTATATCAAAAAAGTAGTGAACCTCTTTACATAAGAGAACGAGACCTGAAGAAATTCGCGAAAAAATTCCTTTAGATCTCAAATATCTTCTTTTCTTCCCTTTGGTTATCCACCAGGAGAACCATGGAAAGGTGCATATTTGAATAACCAATCTTCAAGTAAATCTTTAGTCAAAGTTTCTTTTTCAACTATTACTTTCAATAATACTTGTAAGAATGCATGATGGCGGATTTCATCTTTGTGAATTTCACTGATGATCATTTTGACTCTTTCATCATCTATGTATGCGTTGAGTAAACTTTTGTAAGTATCAATTGCTTTTGCTTCAAGTTCAATGTGTTTCTCTATGGTTTCTTTTATCACATCAAAATTCTCTTCCTCAATTAAAGGAGTTGGTCCTTCAAGCATTCCTATTAATGCTGTAAGAAGTAGAGCGTGTTTCTTCGAATCCATAGTGATACCCCTTATGAGTTCTCTAACTAAGACATTCTTTATATCATCGACACTTTTCTTAGAAATCTCGACGATTTTTTTCTCCAAAACTATCTGCTCTTCTATAAACTTAATTAATTCTTTATCAGGCATAACTAGCACTCACATTATGTTATAACCTAACAAAAAAGTGAATCCAATTAAAATATATCGATTAATAAAGAAAGGCAGTTTGTAGAAAAAAAGATGTTTTTCTTCGATGGATTAAAAAACAATGAAGCTAATAAACATATTAAAAATTCAGTAATAGGAGAAAGTTGAAATGGCTCTGGATGCAGGCGAACCCTGGTTATATCTCGTAATTTTTGGAAGTTTCATGGTTTTTATTTTGTCATTTGGATTAATTCTAGCCCTTACCCAAAGGAGAAAGAAGAAGAAAAAAGCTCTAGAAGCTTCTGAAGATCAATAAAAACAAAATTTTTCTTAATTTTATTTTGTTTACAGAAGCTATAACTTAATTTTCTTTCGCAGAAGCTTTTATTATATAAAAGAAGAATTTACTTTTGATAACTATTTGAGGTAAAAATATTTGCATGAAAATTTAGATTTCGTAAAAGAAGATGGAGAAAAGAATCCTTGCGACATACAAGTATATGCATTATCAACTTGTGGTTTCTGTAAAAGAGGATTAGATTTCTTGAGGAACAACAAACTAGCTTTTAGATACATCTATGTAGATCAACTAAAACCTGATCAAAGAATGAAAATCAAACGTGATTTAAGAGATAAATTCGAAGAAAGATTAGGGTTCCCATTCGTTGTGATTGACGGTGGAGAC
>DAOVHJ010000048.1 GCA_030671945.1 Candidatus Heimdallarchaeota archaeon | reverse complement strand
TGCAGTTGTTTTCGACTTATAATTTTCAAAACAAATGTACCTAGTGAAGGAATAGGCATAATGGATTATAGTTACAAAGGTAAAGCACCTGATGGCAGAAATTGGCGAGATTTACATTATGCAATTGCTGGAAAACAAGTTCCTGGTATGGTTGCTGCTTCTTTTGCTTATTTATCTTCAGCTAAATTCTTGCAAGCAGATGGCGGTTGGGAAAATATTATTTGGGTTTCACCAAAGGTTGCTGAAAGAGCGAAGAATTACTTAACAAAGAATATTGTAATTGGTGATTAAATTGATAGAAATAATTTATGCAATACCTTCTAGTTGCACAGATATTGAAACACCACTGCTTATATCAAGTATAAGAAAATTCGCAGGTAATTTTGCTAATGCTCCTATATGGGTTGTTACAACAAAGAAGAATATTGAAATTCCTAGTAAAATGATTGATTTCTTTAATTCTATGAATGTTACAGTAATCTATCTTGATGTCAAATCGGATATCATAAAATTACCATTTATTGGATTCACTCAAGCTGCCGCTAAAGCAGAATCTTTGGCAAAAGGAAAAACAAAATTTCTTATTTGGTTGGGAGCAAACTCTCTCATAATTAATGAACCCACTGAATTCAATCTAAAGGATGGTATAAACTTAGGTTACAGACCAGTTCATCATACCCTAATTGGTTCACTATTCGATAAACCACTTGATGCTTTCTGGGAAATGATCTATAAAAAATGTAATGTTGATGAAAGCAAAGTATTTCCAATGAAGACACATATTGATGGAAATACTCTTCGTCCATATATTAATTCAGGGTTCTTGATTGTGAGACCTGAAAAACAATTCTTACAGACCTGGGCTGAACACTACAAAGACATGATTTATGAAGATGAAATTGTAGCATTTTTCGGAAAAGATGAACTCTATGCTATCTTCACACATCAAGCTGTATTATCAAGTCTTTTCTTAACAGAATTTGAAAAAGAAGAGACACATAAGTTACCTTTTGAATACTGTTATCCAATACATCTCTTTCATGAAAGTCTAGAAACTTTACAACCCGAATCGATTAATCAAATGATTACATTTAGACTTTATATTGATAAATTACTAAAACCAGAATGGAGAGCAAGTATTCCTATAGAGGAACCTCTGAAGAGTTGGTTTGAAATCAAACTAGAGGAATATGCTGAATTGATTAAATAATTTTGTTTTTTAACACTAGATATTCTTTTATTTTAGAAATTAGAATTAGCTTATGAAAGTTCTTTTACTGGGTGTTGGATTGCAAGGATCTGCAACATTACATGATCTTGAGGAATCTAAAGAAGTTAGTGAAATCATTGCTGCAGATATTGAGATAGAGAATTTAAATAACAGGATTTCTTACAAGAACTATTCTAAAGTAACTAGTGAATTTCTTGATGCTAACAAACAAAAAAATATTGATCAATTAATGGAACAAAAACCAGATGTAGTAATTGATTTATTACCAGTCACTTTTATGGACAAAATAGCACAATCAGCTGTTAATCATGGTCTAAATCTTGTAAATACATTCTATACTTCCCCCTTTTTGAAATCACTTGCAGATAAAGCAAAGAAAAAAGGAATAACAATTCTCCCTGAATTTGGTTTTGACCCTGGAATTGATTTAGTAATTTTAGGAGAAGCAAGGAAGGGATTAGAGAATATAGAATTAATTAACAGTTATGGTGCAGGAATACCTGAAGCTTTAGCCCTTAATAATCCCCTAAAGTACAAAGTTACATGGACTTTTGAAGGAGTACTAAGATCATATTTCAGAAAAGGAATCCTCATCAAAAATGGGGAAATCGTTGAAATCAAAGAGAATGCGATGTTTCATCCTAAAAACATCCATGAAGTTATAATTAAAGGAATAGGAAAATTAGAAGCTATTCCTAATGGTGATGCAGTTAAATACCTAGAAATAATTGGCATCGAAAAAGACTCAAAAGAATATAATTTAATTAAAGAAATGGGCAGGTATTCAATGCGTTGGCCAGGTCATTCCGCATTATGGAAGACTCTTGTTGATTTGCATTTTCTTGACAATGAACCCATTACTATAGATAATATGGAAATTAATCGTAGAAAATTCATAGCAAAAATAATTGAACCACATATCCAGTTACAACCTCACGAAAGAGACTTGGCAATTCTACGTGTTGAATTAATAGGTATGAAAGATGGAAAAAAGACTAGAGTAGTATATAATATGGTCGATAAAAGAGATTTAAGAACAGGATTTACTGCTATGAGTCGTACAGTTGGGTTTACAGCAAGTATTGGTGCTCAATTGATAGGATCTGGGAAAATAGACAAAAAGGGATTATTAACACCAGTAAATGATGTCCCTTACGAAACCCTAGATAAGGAGCTTAGAAAAAGAAACATCAATATAGAATCCCAAACAGAAAAATTATCCTGAAATTAGATTTCGGATTGACTTTCGAAATCTATTAACCATTTCTTTTTTTCTATTCCACCACCGTATCCACGTAATTTCCCATCACTACCTATCACTCTATGACATGGAATAATAATACTGATTGGATTTTTTGCATTAGCATTTCCAACTGCTCTTATTGCATTTTTATTGCCGATTCTTTCCGCAAGTTCTGTGTAAGTAATAGTATGTCCAAAAGGAATTTTTTGTAATTCATTCCAAACTTTTAATTGAAAATTTGTTCCTAAAAAATCTAAATCAAGATTAAATACTTGAAGTTTGCCATCAAAATAGCTATCTAGTTGTTCTACAGCTTCTTTCATTATGGGTGGTAGATTTTTACTAAGTGCTTTTTTATACCTAACAAAATTACTCTTTAGAATTCTGGTATATGAACTAACTACTTCGATATAACCAATGGGTGATTTAAAATATTCAATAAAAACCTCACTCATTTTTCTTTCTCCATTCCCTTTGTAAGATATCCATAATAATTTCATCACTATATTTACCATTCATGAATCTAATTTCTCTTTTTCTTCCAACTTCCTTAAATCCAATTTTCTTATACACATGAATTGCTCTCTTATTAGTTGGATAAACTCCTAAATCCATTCGATGCAAATTCTGATAATTGAATCCAAAATTCAATATCACTTTCATTGCATCGGTTCCATATCCTTTATCCCAGTGATCTTTATTATAGATAAATATCCCGAGATTTGCTGATCGTGCTCTGTTTCTTTGAATGTAAATTGATACATGACCAAGAAATTCTTTTGTTTTCTTATTTTCGATAGCAAAGATGTAGGCTTTCCCTTCACTTCTTAATTTCCACGAATTTCGTATGAATTCCTCTCTTTCTTGTCTTGAATCTGGTGTTGCTCTTCCTGAGTTATGTCTAGTCTCTAAATCATTCCAGTGTTCCATAATAGCATCTAAATCAGATAATTCAAAGGATCTCAGTCTTACTTTTTCACCCTCAAACAAGTGAATCACCTAATCAATAAATACGTTCTTTGGCAGAACGGCTCGAACACCAGGAGTAATATCAACGAACTGGCTTACTCTAAAATCTACAGCACAACTACAGAGAGCATATGATTCTTCACGAGTTAATCCTTTTTCTTCAACTAACCAATCAATCATATCACGTAAAGCTATTTTTGCTGCTTCATCTGTTGTTTCAGCCCAAGCTGTTGTCATAAAATAATCCTTGGTTTCATATTGTGGTCGTTTGATTTTCTTATCTTTATTGACTACAAGTTTGATGGTTACTTCAGCATCTATTTCTACTGCTGTACCACAAACTTCTCCGTCACCTTGCACAGCATGAACATCTCCAACACCGAAAAGTGCACCTTCAACAAATATTGGGAGATAAACAATTGTCCCAACTCTGCAAGCCTTGGAATCCATGTTCCCACCATATTCTTTGGGAATTAACGTACTATGTGAGCCTTCATGTGGAGCAACAATAATTGTTCCAGGGAAAGGATCTATTGGAATCTTCACTTTATCACTAAATTCCGCATAACCGTTTTTTATAGGTATAATTCTTGTCCATGGCTCAGGATAATCCTCGTGTATAAAACCAAAATTAGGTATTATGCAACAGGATCCTTTTTCCGCTAAATCTATTTTTTCAATATGAACTTCTAGAGTGTCACCAGGTTCTGCTCCTTCAACAAATACTGGTCCAGTTGCAGGATTGATATTGTCCATATCGAAATTAATCGGTAAATCCTCTGGTTTCTTAATAACCTGGTTGAAAGCATCTCTGCATTCAAAAATAACCGTTTCTCCAGACTTGATTGTAAGAACTGGCTTATTCTCTTTATCTGCTTTGAAAACAACATCTTTCATAGATACTCTGTGGATTTTTTCTTTTGGCATTTCAATCAGTAATAATGAGAATTTATTGAAATAAAAATATTACACTGGTATAAGTTTCAAATAAAGCGATTAAATTTATTAAGTCTATAATTTTCGTATCTATATGAAAGAGATTTATGAGATGCAAGTAAAGCCAAGAGCTTTAGATATAACTGTAAATGAAGATGTTACATTCACAGCAATTGTAGATTATTTACAACTTATTGCTTACGAACATGCTTACAATCTCGAATTGAGTTTCCAGCAAACATTCAAGCAAAATCTGACTTGGTATTTACTCAGAAATTATATTGAAATGTACAAATATCCAAAATTAAATGATTTGTTGACAGTTCGTTCATGGGTTGCTCACAGCGAGAGTGATATGTATTCTTTAAGGGATTTTCAGATTCTAGATGAATCAGGAGATTTAATTTGTAGTGCAACTACAAGTTGGATTTTGTATCATTTCATAAAAAAACGACCGGTTAGCTATATGGCTCATTTTTCTGATAGACCATTCCGACATGAGCGATCAGTTGTGTATGACTTTCCAAAATTAGAATTACCAGAAAAAATTGATGAAAAAGTGGAATTGACAGTAAGACGATCAGATCTTGATCTCAATAAACATGTAAATAACAGGGTGTATCTAGAATGGGTTATTGAAAGCATGCCTAAGAAGTATATAGAGAAATATCATATATCTAAATTTGCAATCAGCTTTAAAGGACAAGCATTCCATAAAGACAAAGTTTTGGTGGAAACAGAAATTAAAAAACTTGCAAAAAAAGAAGATGGAATTGTAGCAATTAGCAAAATAAGTAAAATGAAAAAAGGAGAATTGTTAACCAAAATGAAATCCTATTGGAAATCAATTTAGTTTTGCTTTTCGTGAAAAGCTTGTTCTCCGTATTCAAAAGCACGTTTATTAGATTCGACTGTTTGTGGGGGAACCATATCCAAGATTGTATTTAGTAGAGTGTCTCTTTTTATCGGTAATTCTTTTGATGAAGCTAAACTCCCAAGCATAACAACATTTGTCATCACTTGAGATCCAGCTTTAATTGCGAGTTTTGAAGCTTCTATCTCAACTAGTTCTTGTGTTTCACTTAATCTAGAGATAATTTCTTCTATTTCTGGATACTTGGATAAACCTAGATGTGCATCAACACCAATATATGGTTCATTGTTTAAGAGTACCTTTGCATTATCCTTCATTAATTTCATTTGTCTTAAAGCTTCAAGGGGTTCAAAAGCAAGGAGAATGTCACCACTTCTTTGAGGCATGATTACGCCTTTAGCATCAGAACCAATTCGTAAGTAGGAGACAACAGTTCCACCTCGAATTGCTAAACCATGAGAAGCTCCAATTCTGACATTAAAACCTTCATTTATAGCAGCTTGAGCAAGAATTCTTGTAGTAAGAATTACTCCGTTACCACCAACGCCACAAATTATAATATTCATCTTCCAGCAACCACCTGTTTTGTTTTTAAGGGAATTTGTTTTTCCATTGGAATTGAAATAGCTAGCTTAGGACAGACTTGGACACAAAGTGCACAACCATTACAATTGGGTAATATTACTAGATGTTCATTTTCGCCACTTGATGACCAACCGAATGCAGGACAACCAAGTTTCTTCATACAAACTTTACAACCCGTGCAAGTTTCTACTGCTACTCTAGCTCTAGTCACTTTTTCTTTAGTAATTCGACGTTCTCTTCCAGCAAGAATTGCACATTCTCCTCGAGAGATTATGACTTTTGGTCCATCATCTTCTAGATGTCTAGTTATTGTATCTTGGAGAAGTTCGGTATGAAATGATTCAACAACTTTAACATTCTCAATTCCAAGACCGTTAACAATATCAGCCAAATCAACCTCAGGAGTCGGGTCACCCATTAAATTGCGACCTGTGCAAGCATTAGGTTGATGTCCAGTCATTCCGGTTATCGAATTATCAAAAATAATAACTGTTATCTTTGATCTGTGCTGTACTGCATTCAAAAGTGAAGGTATGCCTGAATGCAAGAATGTTCCGTCTCCAATCACAGCTAAGATTGGTTCTTTTACACCTGATTGGTACATACCAGAAGCCATTGCTATTGAAGCACCCATACAAATACAAGTATCAATTCCTGCAATTGGCTCATGAACTCCTTGATTGTAGCACCCTCTATCTCCCAGTATTACTCCACCTTTCTTATTTTTTCTTAGGGCCTCTTTTATTGAGTAATAAGATGCTCTATGAGGACATCCTGCGCATAGTGCTGGGACTCTCTTTGTGAGCATAGCTTCTACTTCTAAGTATGGTTTAGTTAATTCCTCACTAAACTTTACTTTGAATAGTTTCTCAATTCCTCCTCCTACTAGATCAGGATTCAATTCTCCTATGCGAGGCATAGTCTGGTCTTCTTTTCCATGAATAATTACCTCTATACCTTCTCTTTGTGCAAAAGCTCTTATTTGCATTTCAGTTACTGGTTCACATTCTTCTACAATCAGAACTTTTTCAAGCCCTTTGAAGTAATCATTTAAGAGTTGTTTTGGTAGAGGATATGTGGTTGCTAATTTTAGCACTTTTGCACTGATTTTTGTTTTCTCTAACACTTCTTCTACATAAGGATATGTTAATCCTGAAGCAATGATACCAAATTCTGTTTTGAATGGATTGGTTTTTGTTGTTATTTCTCCTTTGTCTATTAAGATTACTTTATTCCAAGGATTTGATTCGTTAATCACTGCTGCTCTATTAATTTTTTCAGTTAATATTGGTTGTCTTGCTCGAGATAAAGTGGAAATCATCACATATCTTTTTGGATCTTTTTCGAAATGTCCTTCTCTCTTTGGTGGGGTAATTTCTCCAAATGTTACATCGAAATAAGAATGACAAATCCTTGAGGTTATTCTAACAAAAACTGGTAATTGAAGTTCCTCTGACAGTTCAAAAGCATATTTCGTCATATCTTTTGCTTCTTGACCATCCATTGGTTCAAGGACAGGGATTTTCCCTAACATTCCAAAATATCTTGTGTCTTCTGCATTTTGCGAAGAGTGTTGCCCGGGATCATCAGCAGTTACTACTACTAAACCAGCATTGACTCCAGTTATAGCAATTACAAGCAAAGGATCAGAAATTAAATTCACACCAAGCATCTTTGTTACCATAACTGACCGAACACCTGCAAGTGCAGCTCCTGCTGCAACTTCAAATGCGACAGCTTCATTAACTGAATGCTCTGCATGAAAACCTAATTGATGTGCTAGTGGTCCGAGATTATCAAGAATCTGAGTTGACGGTGTCCCAGGAAAAGCTGTTGTTATTCCGGCTCCTGCTTCTATAATTCCTCTTGCGATTGCTTCATTACCTGTTAATAGAACTCTTTCACCTGCATCTCTTAGCAAGTTTTTATTGACTTTCATATATTACTACCTCACTGTTTTTTTTATGCAGCGGTTAGGATATATTCGTCTTGGATCAATGCTCTAACAGACTAGTTCTTTGTGTTATAGGTCAACTGTTTATTGAAGAAATCCATCTTACCTATTCTTTTCTTTGCCATTTTTTTTGATTTCTTCTTTTTTGTTTTATTAAGTGTACAATGAGTCCTAACCCAATTTTTTTGAGCAATGCTTCTTTTGTTTAGAAGTGCTTTATTATTACAAACTCTTCTGTTAAAACGTAGCTTTTCTTTTCTACTTTTAATACCTTTTGACTTATTCCCGTAAAAGGTTTTTTTTAAAAAATGTAGAATTTCTTTGTTGAATTAACAGGAAAAACCTATTTTATTAGATGTTTAGAATCTCTTTTGCAATATCCATTGCACATCTTATACCATGACCAGATGCAATTGAGATTTGTCTATTATTTTCACTTACTAAATCACCAATGAAAAATAATCGTTTGTCTTTAATGAATTTGTCAAGTTTTACTTCGGAAGGCAAGTGATTTGGATCACGTCCAACTGCAACAAGAATAAAATCAGATACTATTTCATCTTTACTTTTGGTTTTTACGATAGGATGAATTTCTTCTTTCTCTTTTTTCGCAGAGAATTCCTTGATAACTTGATTTGGTTTAATTGTGCTTAATTTATTATCCGTGGCTCTTTTAACAAGTAAAGGTAAGGATTTGTAATCTTTTGTTCGAGTTATTATTGTTATGTGATTCTCCCTATTTGCTAGATTTATTGCATAATCAAATGCTGCATCGCCGCTTCCAATAATGGCAATCTTCTTGTTAAAAAATAATTTCTCAAGCATTTTTGCAGGTTCATAAAATAACAAACCGTTTTTCCAAAGTTCCTCTTCACCTTTAAGATTCATTCTTCTAGGTTTGGTTCCTGTTGCAATTACAAGATACTGACAATTATATTGATTCTTTTTTGATTTCGCAATGAATTCATCTTGTGATTTATCCCAATCAAGACTAACTATTTCATCTTTTACAGTTTCGACTTCTAGATGTTTGAGGTGCTCTTCTAGAGTATAGCAAAACTCAACACCGGAAATGCCTTTCGGAAATCCCAAATAATTCTCAACAAAATTAGCGTTTCTTACTAATCCTCCAATCTTATCTCTATCAATTAAAATAACCTCTAATCCATAACGCTTCAATTGAATAGCTGCTGCGCACCCAGCTGGACCTGCGCCAATTACTACTATTTGATTTTTCTTATTAACCATCATTTTTTCTCTCCAGAAGTTCATTGCTGGTAATTGGTATTCCGAATCCATGACTTGCTGCTTTCAAAGTATTTAGGTGAAGTTCTTCTGTATATGTTGCCAAGCTATCAATAGGCAAGAAGACTTCGAAGTCATAACAGAAAGCACTTCTAGCTGTCGTTTCACAACATAAATGAGTTGCTACACCGGCAATAACTATTTGTTTACAATTATTTTCTATTAGTAAATCATGCAATGATGTGTCCTTAAAGCAATCATAAGTGCTTTTCTCAAGAACAACTGCATCCTTTACTTCAAATCTTTCATCTATTTCAGCTAAGGGATCACTAATTTTTAGGGAATCACCCCACCATTTATCCATAATGGTTGATTCCTTAGAGTCAATGTTTAACCCATATTTTGTAAAAATTACTAATCTATTATTCTTTTTGAACTCTTTTTGCAATCTCTTTATTGGATCAATTATTACTTCAGCAGCAGGAAGATAAGCATGTGATTTTGGATTGAGGAAAAATTCTTGCATATCAACAATTAGTAGAGCTGCTTTCTGTATATCAAAATTAAATTCTCTTTTTGAGGAATAAAATTGTGCCAGAATTTCTTTCCATTCAGAGATTTTTCCTTCTCTATTTTCTTGGGTGAAATATTTTTCTTTTTTCACTACCCTCACCTACTATCTAACATGATTCTTCATATTTCTGAAATTCTTCTATTGTGAATGTCCCATTTTCAAATTTCAATGCATGTTGACCACAATTACTACCAATGTGGTTTTCCTCTAATTCTCCTATGCTTAAGAGTACATCAAATCCTTTATCTTGAATTGCTTTTATTTTCTGCTTAGCAAATTCCCCTGTTTCAGGAGAAATCATGGATTGAATGCCATGAGCTTTAGCCTTTTCTGTTGGATTTATTGGAGTTATTTTAATGAAGAATTTCTTGGGATCAAATACTTCTTGGAGTCTATCTGGATCTAGAGGATTCCCTTTCTCAGCAGCAAAATTTAGTGTAATCTTCCGATCCCCTTTCTGCCAGAACGCTTCTCCATATTCTGCTACTTCTTCTAATGTCCAGATTCTGTATGGAATTACTTCTTTTCGGACAACCTCATCTGTGGAATGAATAGAAAATTGTAATTGGAAATGTCCATTTAGATAAAGATTATTTTTGATTTTTAACATCTCATCCATGAACTTGGTTGCATTACTTGGTGCTATTGTCGAAATACAAGGCATTAATCCAGGAGCATTATATAACTCTGGAAGTTTTCTCATAACCTCTAAAACATCAGGGTTGAGAGCTGGTTCACCCATTCGAGCAAATTGAACTTTAAATTTCTCTGCAGGTATAGTTCGATCAGGATAACGTTTGGAAACCATATGATCAATTTGCTTATACATAACATCGTAAGAGATTTTACCATGATAATAAGTCCCAGCATCACACATGGAGCATTTGACCGGGCAACCGTACATTGTAGAAAGAATCAAAACCCACTTCTTATCTCGAGGAACCGGTGGTTGAAGAGACTCAACAAATTCAAGGAATTTGCCATCTTCTTGTGCAATATAAAGTATTGCTAAATCATCACGCCCATACTTTGCTACGATTTCCAAATGATAACACCTATATTTCTTTACTTGGAGTTTTATTCAATCCAAATAGCAAAGTCGGATTTAAGAGGGCTCCTTACTCTTAATGAAATTGTTCCACACAGGCTTTTTAAAATATTCGGAATAACTTCAACTTTAGTAACTTTAATGTAAATTAGCTTGTTTTTTACGGTTAAAGTAGAAAAAATCTTTTAAAGACTCATAGTGAGAATACAAAAGAAATAGTAATTTCAAAAAAGTTAATCTTGCAGGAGATAGCTTATGTCTAAAAAAATCAAAATTATTACAGATTCTACAAGTGATATTTCACCAAAAATAGCTAAAAAACTCAATATTGATGTTGTTCCG
>DAOVHJ010000337.1 GCA_030671945.1 Candidatus Heimdallarchaeota archaeon | reverse complement strand
ATGAAAACTATAACAATTAATACCATTACACGTTTAGAAGGACATGGAAAAATCATTATCTTTTTAGATCCTGAAGGAGATGGTGCGAATGTCTATCTTCAGATACCTGAACTTAGGGGTTTTGAGCGCTTTTCTCAGGGAAGAAGAGCAGAAGATATGCCACAAATTACTTCTAGAATTTGTGGAGTTTGTCCTGTAGCACATCATTTTGCATCTACAAAGACACTTGATGCTGCTTTCAATGTTGATCCTCCTCCTACAGCAAAAAAACTCAGAGAACTCATGTATTGTGGTTATTACATTTATGATCACATACTCCATTTCTATTATTTAGGAGGACCAGATTTTGTTGTAGGACCTACTGCTCCAGCTGCAAAAAGAAATATTATTGGAGTTATAGAAAAAGCTGGTATAGAAATAGGAAAAGAAGTTATCAAACATAGGTCATATGGACAAAGAATAACCGCAATACTTGGTGGTAAGGCAACTCATCCAGTATGTGGACTTCCAGGAGGAGTTTCTAAATCTCTTTCTAAAGACGAAGCTGATGAAATTATAAAGCTGACTAAATCTTGTATAGATTTTGCACAATTCTCTCTTAAACTATTTGATGACATTGTATTAAAAAATGAAGATTATGTTAATTTAATTCTGAGCGATCCTTATACTTTGAAAACTTATAATATGGGACTAGTTGATGAAAATAACAAAGTAAATTTCTATGATGGATTAATCAGGGTTTCAGATCAATCCGGCAAAGAATTTCTCAAATTTGATGTTAATGATTATTTCAAACATATAGACGAGCATGTTGAAGAATGGAGTTACATTAAATTCCCCTATCTCACAAAAGTAGGTTGGAAAGGATTTATTGATGGCAAAGAAAGTGGAGTTTATCGAGTAGGTCCATTAGGAAGGCTGAATGCAGCAGACGGAATGGCGACTCCGTTAGCTAATGATGAATACAAAAGGATGTACGAAACACTTGGCGGGAGACCTGTTAATTCTACTTTAGCTTTTCATTGGGCTAGATTAATTGAATTACTATATGCTACTGAAAGAACAATGGAATTAGTCAACGATCCTGAAATAACTTCGAGCGATATCAGAAATCCTGTAGGAGAACCAGGAGAAGGTATTGGAGTTACTGAAGCTGCAAGAGGTACTTTGATTCATCATTATAAACTAGATGAAAAAGGTCTAATCGAAAAAGCTAATCTAGTAGTAGCAACCACTAATAATTCTGCTGCAATAAGCATGTCAATACGAGAAGCAGCGAAGGGAATTATAAAGAAAGGAGTAGTTAATGACGGCTTGTTGAATATGGTTGAAATGGCTTTTCGCGCCTATGATCCCTGTTTTGCATGTGCAACGCATTCTCTTCCAGGAAAAATGCCTTTGAAAATAGAAATATTCTCTCACGAACAGAAATTACTTAAAACAATAGAAAGAGGAGATTAGGATTTTGACAGTAGAAACTATCCAAGAATTTGAACCAAACATTATTGGATTTCTCTGCAATTGGTGTTCATATGCTGGTGCTGATTTAGCTGGTACCAGCAGGATGCAGTATCCACCAAATGTAAAAATAATAAGAGTAATGTGTTCAGGGAGGATAAATCCCATGTTTGTAGTAAATGCACTTCAGCAAGGAGCTGATGGTGTACTCATTGGTGGTTGTCACCCCGGTGACTGTCATTATGAGCGCGGTAACTATCTTGCAAGACGTCGAATGGCTGTTATGAAAAAACTATTGGAACACACAGGTATCGATCCAAATAGAGTTAGAATGACATGGGTATCTGCCGCTGAAGGAAACAAATTTGCTGAAGTAGTAACGGAAGTAACTGAAGATATCAGAAAATTAGGACCAATGCAACATTTCAAGAGGGATAACAAATGGTAAACGAAAAAGAACTTCATAGTGCAGTTGAAAAAACTGTAAAAAGAAATGATATCAAATACGTTGTTGGCTATGAGAAAGGAACTTATGGTTTCCAGGCAAAACCATCTTTTGCATATGAACCTGAAGATGCTAAAAGATTTATTTTTTCACCAGCATGTGTTCATAATTTAGCTGTTTTTCCTATGCTCGAAGAGAGGCCTCCACTTCGAAAAGGAGAAGAACCAGATAAACGTAAAGTTGGTGTTGTTGTAAAAGGATGTGACTCCAGAGCAATTGTTCAGATTATACAGGAAAAGGGTTTAGATCGTGACAAAGTAGTGATAATTGGCATACCATGTAAAGGCGTTGTCGATCCAAAGAAACTGGAAGCAAAATTCCCAGGTATTGTAAAAAATGGGGATGTTAAAGATGATAATGATAAATTTGTTATTACGATTGATGGAAAAACTCACAAGGTTGCCAAAGATGAATTAATGCCTGATAAATGTAAAACCTGTGTTTACCCTACACCTGTAATTTATGATATTTTAATTGGCAAAGAAATTAAAAGCTCAAAAAAAGAGGATTACAAAGATATAAAATCTTTTGAGAAAAAGTCGATGAAGGAGAAGTGGGAATACTGGGAAAAACAATTTGAGAAATGTGTTCGTTGTTATGCCTGTCGAAATGCTTGTCCTCTATGTTATTGTAAAGAATGCATGGTTGACCAGTTGAATCCTCAATGGGT
>DAOVHJ010000080.1 GCA_030671945.1 Candidatus Heimdallarchaeota archaeon | reverse complement strand
TTTCTACTATCTGTATGCTATGTACAGCATGTAATATATCAGTAAATGATGATGTAAGCTGTGATTTAATTTGAATAATGGACTAATGAGAACGAATATGGACTTTGACCGACGAATTTAACTCGACTAAAGACACGAATATTTTTACTTTTCATCCCCTGATATCGGCTTTTTGACATTGAAATATTTTATTGTGTGCTTATTTATACAAATAATAACTTAGTCAAATATTTTTCTATTAATCTGAAAAAAAATCGGGGATTTTTAATGTCTTCTTTTGATTATACTTATGATTACTATTATCTGTTTGTGAAGATTTGTGGAAATTCTCACTGAAAATTTACAATGGAAAACTGAATTGAATTGGAAGGATGCTTAGTGCAAATTCGAAATCAAGAAATAGAATTGGAAACCGAAAAAGTACTTATTGCAGGACTGGATAATGCGGGAAAAAGTTCAATACAAGATATTTTAAGACATACACCAATTGAAGCAGCATTACGTCGAGTACCAAGTAAGGATATTGAGATCTTTAACAAGGATTTCCTAAAGAAGCAGTATGTGTTCTTTATCCCTCCAGGACAAGAAGACCTCAGAATAAATGAATACCACGGTTCCATGCGAAATGAATATTTTAGCAGTATTAGTTCCTTTATTTTTGTAGTTGATTCTTCAGATACTTCTCGATTTGATGAAGCACATGCGGAATTGTTGCGATCAATCGAAGATTTATTAGACCTCTCCCCTGAATGCGGGAATTTCTTAATTTTTGCTCATAAGCAAGATTTGGAAGATGCTGTTGACAGTATGAAGATAAAGGAATCAGTTCTCGAACCACTAAAACAATTATTTCCAGGCATTATTGAACAATTCAAAATTTTTGAAACAACAGTTACTCAGCCTGAAACCATTCATGAACCATTTGTTAAAGCTATAGCAAAACACGTGGGAACCATACGAATTGATTTTGATCGTTTAGCCGAATGGATAAGAGATAAAGTAAGGGCTAGAATTGTGTTAATAACTGATTCAAATGGATTATTAATAGGTGAGTCATTTACTGGAGAAGAAAATACTATTATTTATGCTGCATACGTGGCCAAAATTTTTTCTGCAACAGAAGATTTCCAAGAGGATTTAGATGTTGATGGGGTAAAGATTGTAATCTTGGAAGAGGAGAATGAGAAGGACTATAATTTAATTTCTCGCATAAATTGCTCTAAGCGAGATTATTTAGCTCTCTTTATAGGCAATCCATTGGCAAATATAGGAATGACTAGATTGGTAAACAAAAGAGGATTGCAGAAACTAAAGATAGCATATAATGATTACAAGGAATAATGAGAGAAATGAGTGTGGAAATCTTTCCAAAGAAAACAATAAACAACAAGGTGTAAAAGAATGGATCAAGGTAAAAACACAATTGCTTTATTAGTTGAATTTGATTCCATGAAAGGACCGGTTTTACGAAAAAAACAACCAGTGAATTATGAGTTCCCACAAAATCTAGAGCTGGAACAATTTTTAATGTGGATAATTCGGGCTTCGGAATTCTCTGTTCGGAAGATTGAGAAACAAACAGTGTATGCCAAAACCATAGCTTTAAGGGATCCAAATTATTCTCGAAAAAAAAGGCAATTTGGTATTGCATTAATTACTAAAACAACTATTGAACTAGATGAAGCTGAGTTAATACTCGATAGAATTATCGATCATTGTAAGAAAGATGGCGATGGAAAACCATATTTTAAGATGTTGAGTGAATTACTACAAATTATAGGGAGTTTTCCAACATATCTCACCTTTGTAAAAGAAAATTTACTGAAAAAATCAAAGACGAAGCAGAAACAGATGCTACTCCTAGAAGAGGAACAAAACACACAAGTCAATAACATATCACAAGATAAACAATTCTTACTAATGAGTAGCAAATTACGTGTTTTTAATAAAGTAACTCTAATAGATAAAGAAAATAAAACCAAAACAATAGTATCTTTAGTTGAAGGATTCAGTAAAGTAAATGATTTAGTAGGACGGCAATTTGCTTGGGAGTCCAGTAGATACACAATTTTAGTTGACCTACAGTATGATGCTCCTGAAGGATTAGAACGTGGAGCAGATATTTTGTTAAGAATTTTCGAAACTCTTCCTGCAAGTAAAATCTTTAATGAAAGATTACTTGTAGGAGTTGATTTCTTAGATCGTTTGTTAGATGAAAAAGTGGATATTGAATATTATCTTCCATTCTTGCAGTATTTGGTTTCAATGGATAATTTCACAATTACAGAATTTAAGACGGAAGCATTTGACGAACAATATGAAAAAATGAAAGAAACTCATGGGGACTGGATTAATTGCTTGAAAAATGTTGAACTTGATGGGAAGAAGTTATCTGAATATTTCAAAGTAGTAGGTGTAAAAAGAGAAGGATTAGAACTACTTATTGATCTGCTTTTTGTTAAACTAATTGCAATATTTTAAGAATACTTGGTGTAATTGTTGTTATACCAAGGAGCTCTTACCGCATGGATGAAAAAACTACTGATTCTAAGAACAATGCAACGTCCTCTTTGATGATTCCTGGAAAACCAGCCATTCTTTTGAATGAGAAAAAGCATGGGAAAACATTAGTTATTTCAGATTTGCATATGGGTTATGTTTACGATCAAAATAAGAAAGGAATTATTATTCCAGTTTCAAAACAAGCAGAAGAGGATCTTCTTGAGCTTGTTAAACTCCGAAAGCCAAGAAGAGTCATTATTGTTGGTGATTTTAAAAACGAGATTTTTGGATCCTCTCATCCTCTGGCCGGAAGGGTTTGGAATTTTCTACAGAAAATAATGAAATTAACAAGAGTGACAATCATAAAAGGCAATCATGATGGTAAAATAGAAGAATTATTACCAGAAAATGTAGAGATTATTCCATCCACAGGGCTATGTATTATAGATAGAACTTCTGGGAAAACGATTGGACTATGGCACGGACATGCTAATCCAGCATTAGATGTTATTTCAGCTGATATTACTATTTCAGCTCATGCACATCCAGCTTACACTTTCAGAGAAAAGATTGGTACAAAAATAACTGAAAAGGTATGGGTAAAAGCGAAGTGGCGACAAAGTGAGAAGAAACAAGATAGAATTCATATTATATTGCCAGCCTTCAATCGATATATAGATGGGTACTCAGTAGATGGTAAGTTCTTTAATTCAATCGTTTTAATGAAAGAAGGCATTGATTTTGATAATGCTGAAGTTTTTACACTTGATGGTGTTTTAATTGGAACAATAGGACATTTACAGGAAGCACGCCAAGCTTTCGAGGAAGAAATGAAAAGAAAAAGGAAAAAATAAAATCTTTTCTAGACAAAATTACTTCTTATTTGCTCTAGCAACTACAACACCTGAAATAGCGCTTTGCATAACTCCTCGAGTAATTCCCGCACCATCTCCAACAAAGTAAATGTTTTTCACATCCTTAGATTCAAGATCATTAGTTAAATCTATACGAATACTATAGAGTTTAATTTCAGGAGCGTAAAGCAAAGTATTAGGACCATCAATTCCAGGCATGATTCTATTCAAATGAGTTAAGAAATCCCTTAAGTCACTCATTACTCGAGAAGGCATTGCAAAACTTATATCACCAGCAACCGCACTCTCAAGGGTGGGTTTAATGACTGAACGAGATAATCTGTCAGGAGTTGAACGTCGGCCATTTTTGAGATCCTCGAATCTTTGTATCAGAACTGAGTTTCCACCGGATAACATATTTGCCAGATTAGCAACATGCTTTGCATATTGTATTGGTTGCTTGAATGGTTCTGTAAAATTACAAGTAACTAAAATAGCAAAATTTGTATTTGGACTCTTAATATCAGTTCGGCTCTCACCATTCACACAAGTTGTTTCATCATATCGTTCTGTTGTAACATAGCCTTCAGGACAAACACAAAATGTTCTGACATTGTCTTCGTAAGTTTTCGTGACATATTCAATTTTAAACTCATAGAGATTAGCTGTAAATTCATCACAATATTCATTCAACGTTTCAATCCGAACACCAATATCAACTGCATTATTCGAGTAAGATATCCCCAACCGATCGCATTCTGATTTTAGCCAGTTGGTTCCACCTCTACCAACACCCATGACAATTTTTTTCGCTTTATACACTTTGCCTGTGGTTGTTGAAACACCAATTGCTTTTCCATCTTCAACTAGAATTTTATCTACTTTTGTTTTCAGCACAATGTTAATTTTGTCTTTCAAATACTTGTAAAAATTATCCATGATGGCAGCAGCGTTATCAGTTCCTAAATGACGAATAGGATAAGTAATCAAACGCATATTCTCTTTACGACATTTACTATCCATTTGTTCTACGAATGCAGGATCTGGACTAAAGTATCTATCGTTGCCATTACTAAAGGAAAGAATCTTTTGATCTACATACTCGGTGTATTTAGCTAATTCATCTAGAGTAAGAAAATCACTCATCCATCCTCCGACTTTACCAGTCACATCTTTAGTTATTTTCCCATCTGACCAGGCACCCGATCCTCCAAATCCACTTGTAATGTCGCAAATTTTACATGCAGTACACTCAATATTCTTTTCTCTTCTTGGACATCTACGTTTGAAAACTTCCTTCCCTCGATCAATTAGAGTAATTTTATTATAACCTTGATTTAGCAATTCGAGTGCACAAAAAATTCCCGCGGGACCTGCACCAACAATAACAAAATCATCCATTGTTTCTTACCTTGATTTTATTTATTTACCAGATAAAAAAACCTTCGTTAGTTATTCTAATTTCTTAATACATTTCTATTTTTCAGTAATTTTTAAGCAAGAGAGAACAGAAAGATAGCTAAATTATCAAATATCAGATACAGTATGTAGCCAATTAACATGAAGGTAACAAAGGGTAACCCTGGAGTAACCCAAACACTTTCTTTTTTATGAGATTGTAACTGCCACAAAGTACGTAACTGTCTCCTTTCCATCACATCCTCTTCATCCAAACCAAAACGAAGTTTTAGTTGCCACTCGTTTTCAGCAACTGATTTTTCTCCTGTCAATTTTCCTTTAGATGAGGTTCCCTCGAAATCTCCCTCAAGCAACCCTAGTAAATCACCATTAAACTTTCCTGTGAAAAATCCATCAATTGTTCCTATAAATGTCCCTTCGATGGGTCCATGAAATATTCCTTCACTAAAGATTATTGTATCATTGTCTATAGGTTGAGGTTCTTTCTCTTCCTTAGTGAATAATTCACGATATTTTAGCAAAACTAGGTTTGGTTTCTCATCCTCATCATCTGATTCAATAGAATGTTCTTCAGTTATTTTCTTAGCGTCTTTTATGACTTCTTCAGCATTCAATTCACTTATGGATTTATCAAATGATTTGTACAATTTACCAATTATTGTTCCTGTAAATTCACCAGTGATTTTTCCTTGGAAAATCCCTGTAAACTTCCCATCAGCCTTTCCTTCAAAATTACCTGTGAACTTGCCCTGAAATTGTTTCTTGGGTAATTCTTCAAGGAAATCGAAGTGCATTCTATTATGATTGATCTTACTTACCTTTTTCTTATATCCAAACATAAAGCAGCGTATTTTTTCTGAAGTTGAACCTCTTACTTCATTGAATAATGATCCTTTGGCTGCGGTTACAGTATTAACAATCATTAGAAAGAGAGGATAAAACAGAGCTATTAATCCTGAATTAATAAGAATTGAAAATACTGATGAGTTTATTATTAGAATCTCTTGCCCAATATCTACACCTAATACATTTCCACCAAAAGGATGCACAGGAGTTAGAACTGCGAGAGCCCAAAGTGCTTTTGTATCAGCTCCTCCCCACACCCCGAAATAGAATAAAACAAAACCAAATATGAACCCTATAACTATTGTGAGTAATACTTCTGCTAGTGGTTCATAAAAAGAATAATCACCTACGAAAAAGACAATATAGAGAATATCAAGAACAACACCTATGCCTATCATTAATATCCATACAATTTCTCTACGTACTTCGCGAAACAAAAGATCTTCAATACCTGCGTAAAGTAAAGCAGCTATTGTTAAAATCGGAACAATAATTTCATAGACATCGAGAAAAGTCATTTTTGTACACTCATTTCTTTTATGACAGATAATTAAGTTTCTTTCTTTTTCGCACTGGTTTTCTTACTTTCTTTTCCATTATTAGTGCTTTCAGTTTCTTCCTCGATTATTGTAGGACGTATACAACCAGCACCAATCAGAATATTGCGTAATTTCTCGAGATCTCCTTCAGATAAAGTGGATATGGGTCTTCTTGGATTGCCAACATTAACACCTAGCATGTTCAAGCTTGCTTTTATTGCAGCTGGGAAGGATCCAAGTTTCAACCCAATTTCTAAAGGAATTAGCATTGTTTGTATTTCTTCAAAACGATCTTTTACTTCTACATTGTAAGCTTCATACAATTCGCATAAAAGATTTGGAACAACATTGGCACTAGGAACAATAGCACCTTCGACTCGACCTTCTTTTATTGCTTGAGGAACTAGTAATCCTCGACCAGTATAAACCAAAAATCCATCGCTTACTTGTGCACTTATTTGTGGTATCTTCTTGAAATCACTACTAAGCTCTACAAGACCCACAACATTATCAAATTTAGAAATCTTACTTATCAACTCTACAGACAAATCGAGATTACAATGGTCAGGATCGTTTACTACAAGTAAATTACTATCAACTTTAGAACTAATGAACTCAAAATGATTAATCAATTCTTGTATGGTTAAACTTGGAATTCTTGGAGGATATAAAACTAAACCATCTACTCCCGCTTCTGTTGCGTATTTCGCTATGGAAAGTATATGAGCATTAGATTCTGTTGGTAACCCAACATAGATTGGAACATCATTATTGACTTGGTCAATTACCGTATCGATTAGCTGATGATATTCAGTATCAGTTAATGAGTATGATTCACCGCAATTACTAGCAGGAATGATTGCGTTTATCTCACTATTGATTAAGAAATCAACGAGTTCACGAAGCTTTGCTAAATCAAGTGCTTCCTCTTCATCAAAAGGTGTTACACAGGGGCAACCAATTCCTTTGAATTTCTTACCCATTCCTTATCAACTCTGCATATATCTTGAATTTTGTAGTTTATAATTTATTTTGCTTTATCAACCAATTTCTTTGATCCACATACTGGACAGAAATCCTTAGCTACCTTTGGATAAGCACAGAATGAGCAAGTTCGTTCATTCATTAGATCAGATTTTACTATAACTCCAGTAGTTGGAAGAAAAGAAATAGCTAATTTTCCATTCATCTTTAACGTAAGAATTCTTTGTCGAAAAGAGTCAACGTCCATGTTCAATTCATCTGCAGCTTCTGTAATAGTAATCTCTTTAGCTGTTAATCCTGAGAAATATTTCAGAATACGCATATCAGTAATCAATCCTTCAAGTATTCCGGAAATACTGATGATAAGTAACATGCACCCAGGAACAACTAGCCAATGATCACCAGGAATTAATGGTCTAGCATCGGTAGCTATACTGCCCCAAATAATAAAGAGAATCCCAGTAATTCCACTTACAATGAACCAGGTGTGTTGATTATCTCGCATTTTTTTCCCATCAATTTTTTAGTTTCTTTACAGTTCTTGAGGAATATAACTAATTAAATAAGAATTAAAGCATTTTCATTTGGTTAAACTTGATGATTTCTAACGAAAAATAAAGAACAGTTTTTAGGTTTTAGTCAAAGATGGTATCTGCAGCAATTTGACTAATCTCAACATGAGCATTTCTAACAGCTGTTTTACCTTGAGAAGTAAGTTCATAGACTTTACGTTCTCGATCACCGTCCCATTTAGATTTACTAATAATATATCCTTTCTCAACAAGTCTATGAAGGGAAGGATAGATTGTACCTAAGGCGATTCTTTGTCCAAAATAATCATCCAATTTTTCAACTAATTCATAACCATGAAGAGGAGATTGTTCGAGTATCAAGAGAATTCTGAATTGAGCTAAGCTTTTAAGAAGTTCAATACCTGGTGCATCAGCTTCTATTTTTGGACTTTTTATGTCAATAATACTTTGAAGTGTTTCTTGAGCATTATCCATAGCAATACGACCCATTCGAGTGTTGACATAAGTTTTCCTTTTACGACCGGAAACTATCATTGTGGTGCTCTGAATATACTCTTTATTCTCCATTCGTTGAAGTAAAGGATAGATGGTTCCAGGGGAAAGTCGACGCCCATAAATCGGTTCTAATCGGCTTGCTAGTTCATAACCATGTTGAGGACCATGCTTCAAAATAAGCAATATCAGTAACTGAGTTAAACCCGTAAGGAGCTCGTGACCAATATTTTCTTGAGTGTTAGATTCATTCAAATTAACACTTTCACTCTTTTCTGGCATGAATTCACAACGATATATGCATGATATGATATATTTTCACTATACAAGAGAGAATATGTACCTTATAATATTTATTGGTTTCAATTTAACTCAACAGATAAAATGCACAAGAATAGAATGAAACAAGAAAAAGAGAAAATAAGGAATAGAATTGAGAATTCTATTTCTTAGCTTTTGGTTTAGCAGCTTTTGGCTTTTCAACTTTTGGTTTAGCAGCTTTTGGTTTAGCAGCTTTTGGCTTTTCAGCTTTTGGCTTTTCAGCTTTTGGCTTTTCAACTTTTGGTTTAGCAGCTTTTACGTCCTTAATAATGCCAACTGCAACTGTTTGTCCCATATCACGAGCTGCGAATCGACCCAATGATGGGAATTCAGAATATTTTTCGCAAATGAATGGAGCAAATGGTCTGAAGGTAATTTCAGCAAGATCGCCTTGTAGTAAGTAAATGTCTGGATCATATTCACCAGTTTTGACGAGAGATTTTCGTTGAGCAGATTTAGCGAGAATTTTGAATTTTTCAATTTGACAAGCTTGTGCTGCTTGACCAAGGTGAACGATTGGAGCATAGCCTTTAGCCATACCTGTTGGTTGGTTAGCACCTGGTTTGGAAAGGTTCTTCAAAATGAAGGTTGTTGCTACGAAAGTTTCAACTGGTTTCGGTTCAGTAGCACCTGGATGACCAACTACGTCGCC
>DAOVHJ010000044.1 GCA_030671945.1 Candidatus Heimdallarchaeota archaeon | reverse complement strand
TGTAGAGATAGGAAAAATAAAATGAAAGATAAGAGAAAGTATAGTAAGAAAAACAGTAGGTGACGAAATGAAAATTGCAGAACCAAAATGCCCAGAATGCGGGGGAAACGAGTTTACATACAAATACATCGTGAGTGAAGAAAACTTAAGAAAGGGAAAAGAAGACCCGAAAATTGGCAGAGTATTATTACGAACACCATTTGCTATTGCTTATTGTATAGAATGTGGACATATAATTGGGTTTGCTGGACACTAAAGAAAAGAAGAAGGAAGGAAGAAAGCGAAATTGATTAGATTTCTTTTTCTTCACCAGGTTCAAGAGCAATAACGTCCACCATTGGACCTGCAATTTTCTTGAATTCTTCAGCATCTTGAACTAAAACAGGAAAAGTTTTGTAATGAATAGGAACGACTTTTGGACAATTAAGAAGCTCAAGAGCCTTAGCAGCTTCTAAGGGACCCATGGTATACAAGGAACCAATCGGAAGAAAAGCTAAATCAATATCGTATAATTCACCTAATAATTTCATATCCATGAAAAGTCCAGTATCACCGGGATGGAAGATTGTGAAAGAAGGAAGCTTAATAACAAAACCAATCGCAACACCTACCGTTGTGCTGTGAGTGGCTGTAGTAAAGACAAATTCGATATCAGAAGCTTTAGCGGTACCACCAACATTTCCTCCAATGACTTTTTCAACACCTTTACCTTTGGCTTCATTCGCAAGCTCAAAAATACTGACAAAAGTGGCTCCAGTGTTCTTACAGATGAGAACAGCATCATCAAAGCCATGATCACCGTGACCGTGACTTACAAATACCACATCTGCTTTCTTAATATCCTCTACTTTTATTTTTGCTACAGGGTTCCCTGTTATCCAGGGATCTATCAATATGGTTTTTCCTTGATCCTCTATTAATATTGCAGAGTGACCTATCCAGTTTATTTTCATATTTTGCACCTTTTTGAACTAAGAATTCTATCTACTTTTTCCTTTTTACTTTTTTGGGCAGTCATTTTTTTATGTTTGATTTTTATTAATAGGTAATTTTTTATTAATCCAATTTTCTTTCACATTGGATTGATTGATTAATTTGAATTCTCTAACTTTCATTGTTGGTGATAGAAAGGATATACCAGAAAAGTATCAAGATACAATTATTGGTATGATTAGAAATTTCGATTCAGAACGATCACCATTCGAACCACACTCAATAGAATTTTATAGAAACTACTGGAAAACACCAAGACCACTTGAGAGAGAAGCTATCTCTGTTTACGGATTCAACAAATCCAAAGAACCTATTGGTTTTGGACATGCATTTTGGAATATCAAATATGATAATCTTGATCATGGATCCTATCAGATTTATGTAGTCCCTGAAGAAAGAAGAAAAGGTTATGGAACTGAAATAATGCGAAAACTGTTTTCTGTTATCCCTCCTCAAATCAAGATTCTAGTAACATCTGCTCTGGGGGAATCAGTTGGTGAATTATTTCTGCAAAAATTCCAAAAAGAAAGTTGTTTTGAGGAATTATATAGAGCTGCTGATTTAAGTGAGTTCAACATTGATGAAATAAAAGCTATAAATATCAAAGAGAAACAAAGAATTTCAGACTTGGGTTATAAAATTGTTGAACTTGAGAGTCTTGATTATTCCAATAAATTTGATGAAGAGAAATATGTCAGGATGATTGAGCGTATCTGGAATGATATGCCTCGAGAGGAAATGTCCTTTGGGGAAGATGTAATTACACCTGATCGTTATCAATCTTTGGTTGAATATAACCTACAAAAAGGTGATAGGAATTTTGGTTATGCTATTGCAGTTAAAGAAACTAATGAACCAGTAGGTCATACAAGAGTCCTATACAATAAGTATCGACCTAGTCTAGTTGAACAAGATGATACAGGTGTTGTTCGTGAACATCGAGGAAAGGGATTTGGTTTGACTCTTAAATACAAAGTTTTAGAGAAAATACTGGTGGAATTAAATGCAAAATATTGGTATACAGGAAATGCTGGTAGCAATGAACATATGATTAGAATAAATGAGAAACTGAAACATAAAGTCGTTGGTAAGAAGATTTTCTATGAGTTAAAAAGAGATGAATGGGAGCTAATTTAGAGCACTTAATTTTTTTTTAGTAATTTCTCACTTTTGATAAACAAACTGAGTGTTTATTTACTGAAATATAGATTTATAGGGTGCAGAAAAATTTTTGGCACTTTGAGGATCATGAAGATGCTATCATTGAATGCCTTGACTTAGATTATTGTTACAATGATTGATTAAAGGCTACATTCTACAAGACTACCTAAATTTGCTCAAACTGATAAACATGAAAAGGAAACCGAAAGTTCAAGAACTCAGTTTTACTTTCCACTTTTCCATCTATTTGGCAATCGATTTTGTATCGAACTGAATTTTTTTCTATCAAGATTTACTTGTTTTTTCAGTGAAAAACTACTTAAAGTCTTTTTTCTTATTTATTTTGTCTCATTTAGGAATGAGGGGAAGTTATTTAGATGAAAATAAATTTATTCACATTATTTACCGTAGGCTTGTTAGTAGTTTCAGCATCTTCTTGTACATCGAACGGGAGACTGACCTTAGTAAAAAATGTACTATCAACTACGAATGATAATAATTTACCAACGGAATTTGTTCCTCAAGCAACACCACAATTCATAATTGAAGAGCTCGGGCATTTCGATGATGGTGGAAATGCTAGAGGAGTATTCATTAGTGGTTCTTATGCCTATGTTGCAGATTCAGAGGATGGTCTTGAAATTATCGATATAACTGATCCGACCAATCCTGTAGAAGTCGGGCAGTTTGATGATGGTGGAATTGCTTATGATGTATATGTCAGGGGTTCCTATGCTTATGTTGCTGACGAAGATGATGGCCTAGAGATCATCAATGTGACTGACCCCACAAATCCTGTCCAAATCGGGCAGTTTGATGATGGTGGCTCTGCTCATGATGTTTTTGTGAAAGATAATTATGCTTTTGTAGCAGACTATACTGATGGTCTTGAAATTGTCAATATAACAGACCCTACTAATCCTGTTCAAATTGGGCAGTATGATGATGGAGGACTTGCTGAAGGTGTCTTCGTACTGGGAAAACTTGCCTATGTCGCTGATTATGGTAAGCTTGAGATTTTCAATGTGACAGATCCAACTAGTCCTGTCCAAATTGGTGAGTTCGAGGATGTAGAATATGCTTTTGGTGTTCATGTTGTTGATGATATTGCTTATGTTGCAGATGTTTATAATTTTGCAATCCTCAATGTCAGTGATCCGACCAATCCAGTTGAAATTGAACGGTACTTTGATGGTGGAGGAGCTCACTCTTCATTTGTATTAGACAATTGTCTTTTTGTTGCTGATGGTCCCGATGGCCTTGAAATCTTAAATGTAAGCAATCCAACTACTCCTGTTGAAATTGGAGAAGCTTTTGATGGTGGGGGTGCTCGTGATGTTGCTATGAATGGCTCATATGCATATATAGCTGATTATTATGATGGTCTCAATATAGCTAGAGTTGGTTATGATGCAGATGGGGACAATTTAACGGATTTTGAGGAAATAAATTGGTATTTTACTGACCCATATGATGATGACACTGATGATGATACTATTCTCGATGGAGAGGAGGTCATTGCTGGCATTGATGGTTTTACCACAGATCCTCTAGATTCCGATAGTGATGATGATAGTTTAAGCGATTTTGAAGAAATAAATACTCATAATACCGATCCAAATGATGCTGATTGTGATGATGATGGTCTGTTAGATGGAGAAGAAATTCAAATTTATAATACTGATCCTTTTGTAAGAGATTCTGACAATGATGGGTATAGTGATAAAATCGAAGCTGATTTAGGTACAGATCCCAATAATCCTACTGATTATCCACAAATAGTAACTCCCCCACCTGTTACAATCACGCCTCCACCAGAAAATATAACAGTAACAACAACTGCAGAAGGTGGATACGCATACCTAGCTGTTCTTTCTATCACTGGGTTTACAATCTGTCTTTTTGTAGTAATTCGAAAGAGAAGGAGGATTGTTGTTAAATGAGAATTAAATATCCTACCATAATTTGCGTATGTTTGCTTGTAGTCTCTATTTGTTCCAGTTCTTTAACTGGGAGAATAACCTTGACAAGAAACGTTTTATCAACTACTGATGATAATAATTTATCATCGGAGTTTACACCTCAAGCTTCACCACAATTCATCCTAGAAGAAGTTGGAAACTTCTATGATGGGGGAATGGGCAGAGGTGTCTTTCTTGATGGATCATATCTTTATGTAGCAGATGTTAGTGATGGTCTTGAAATTATTAATATAAGCGACCCAACGAGTCCTTTTCAATTAGGACAGGTCAATGATAGTAGTACGGCTTATAAACCATTTATCGTTGGTTCTTATGCTTACGTTGCAGATCGATATGATGGTCTTTTAATCATTAATATCAGTGATCCCACTAATCCAGTACAAATTGGACAGCTCGATAATGGTGGTGAATATTGGGGGGGTATTTTCGTCAAAGGTTCCTATGTTTACCTTGCAGATCGATTTGATGGTCTTGAGATTATCAATGTGACCGATCCCACCAATCCAGTACAAGTTGGGAATTTCGATGATGGTGGAAATGCTTACAGTGTTCAAGTTGTTGATAATATTGCTTATGTAGCAGACTATACTGATGGCCTAGAAATCTTCAATGTAACTGACCCCACCACTCCTGTTGAAATTGGTCAATTTGATGATGGAGAATATGCTCTTGGTGTTCATGTTGTTGATGATATTGCTTATGTTGCAGATTACTATGGTTTTGAAGTCATCAATGTCACTGATCCAACCAACCCGGTAGAAATCGGACAATACTATGATAGTAGTGGTACCGCTTATAATACGTATTTATCAGGAAATTATCTATTCGTTGCTGATGATGATGATGGTCTTGAGATATTCAACGTGAGTAATCCTACCTCACCTATTGAAGTTGGGCAAATTTTTAGTGGTGGACAGACTAGAGATGTATCATTCTTTGGATGTTATGCCTATGTAGCTAGCATGTCTAATGGAGTCCAAATTGTTAGATTTGGATATGACGCAGATGGGGATAATCTAACTGAGTATGAAGAACTAAATTGGTATTTTACCGACCCATATGATGATGATTCCGATGATGATACTATTCTCGATGGAGAAGAGGTCATTGCTGGCATTGATGGTTTTACCACAGATCCTCTGGATTCCGACAGCGATGATGATAGTATTTTAGATGGAGAGGAGGTTGTTGCTGGCAGTGACACCTTTATCACCGATCCTCTAGATGACGATTCCGATGATGATGGTTTGCTAGATGGAGAAGAAGTTCTAATTCATAGTACAAATCCTTTAGTAAAGGATTCTGACTATGACGGCTTCAGTGATAAAATCGAAGTTGATTTTGGTACAAATCCTAATAATCCTAGCGATTTTCCACAATTTATAACTCCTCCACCTGAAACTATAATTCTTCCACCTGAAAACATAACATTTACTTCGACTGTTGAAAGTGGATATGCATTCTTAGCTGTTGTTACTATCGCTGGGTTTACAATCGGACTTGTAGTAATAGTTCGAAAGAGAAGGAAATAATCTTCCTTCCTTAATTTTCTTTTCTTCTTATGTTTCATTCCTTACTATTCTCAATATTTATTCCTGCGTGACCTATCCAGTTTATTTTCATGACTTGCACCTGTTAGAACTAAGAATTCTATCTACTTTTTCCTTTTTACTTTTTTGACAGACAAACTGAGAGTTTATTTACTGAAATATAGATTTAAGGGGTGCAAGATAAAATGAGCGGTGTTCTTTATCTGGATTTTGCACCCAAATTAAATCTAGGTCTTTGAGTTTTAGCTCATATATTCAATGCTAACTCACAAAGTTTTGTTTTTATACTTATAAATGAACTGAGGTTTGGATAAACCTCTATTGAAAACTCTTTTTCTGGATATTTTTGTTTGTTTAAACTTCGAATTTATTCTTTTAATTCTTGTAGTTTGTTTTTTGCTATTTCCAGTTCGGGATCAATTTTCAATGTTTTCTCAAACCACTCTTTTGCTTCTGCTATGTCGCCTTTGCTTTGGTAAGCTATTCCCAAATTAATCATCGCTTTCAGGTATTTCTCATCCAATCTTATTGCTAATAGGTTATTCTTTATTGCTCCATCCAGGTCATCTGTTATTTGTAAAACATATCCTAGGTTGTAGTAAACAGCTGCATCGTCTTGTCTTATTTTTAAGATCGCTCTATAGGCTGATTTCGCTAAGTCGTATTGTTGCAATTCTCTGTATGTATTTCCCAAATTGAACAATGCGTCTGCAAAATTGGGATTTGCTTCCACTGCTTTTTTGTAATACTTTATTGCTTCTTGCAGCTCTCCTTTTTCATAGTAACTATTCGCAATGTTGTACCAGCTCTCAAAGTATTTTTCGTTTATCTCAACCACTTTCTGATAATAGCTTATTGCTTTATCTAGATCCTTCATTCGCGAATAGGTCACTCCTAAATTGTGAAGTGTTTCTACGAATTGAGGATTCTTCTCTAGAGACTTTTCAAAAAACTCAATAGCTTTCTCGTATTCTTCTTTGAGGAGATAGGTTTTTCCTAGATTGCAAAGGCTTTCAAAGCAATTCTCTTCCATTTTTATTGCTTCTTCAAAGAGCTTTATTGCTTTCTCTAGTTCTCCATTGAGAATTGCGTACACCCCTTCAATATTGAGCATTTCATAGTCTTTTTCTGGTTCAGCCATTTTCTTCGACCTTGTACAACGAATTGTTTTATCCTTTATTAATTTAATAATAATCTTAAAAATAAAAAAAAGAAAGGAGCTATTTACTCCTTATTCGTTCTGTTTTGTTTCTTTTTGTAGACAGATTAATTTTCTTATTCCACTTCCGAGTGTTCCACCTAGAGCTCCGAATGCAAATCCAAGAATGATTACGGCTATAATGAATAACCAACCCATTCCAGAAGAACCTAAGATAATTCCACCAACTTGATTCAGCAAAGCTTCTATATTCGAAGTGGAAATTTTGATTATCACGTAGAGGGTCCAACCAAATCCAACACCAATAAGTCCAGCAACAACACCTTGCTTCATTTTATTATAGAATGCTCCTGCAATTATTCCAGCAAGAATGGCTAAATGCCAGACAGGTGTGAATGCTAATGCAAACGCTATGACAAAACCAACAGCGGGAGCAGCATAAAACATTATTTTGTTGAATCGCTCTATTTTCTCGTTTTGCGTTTTTTGTTCTTCTTTTACAGCTGTTTTGCTTGACATTTTAGGATCCTCCTTCAGCTTTTAGGATTAAAGTTGATTCAATCCAGCTTTCCTTGAATTCCGCTATGGAGTCTGCAGCAAAATATTGAGTGTGGTATTCTCCATCTAAGTACATCAGCAATTGGTCTATGTAATGTATCGAATTAGAAATACCTCTTTGTCCAGAAGGAATAACTGAAATTGAATTGCTTAAATTCCCGAAATCAAGAATCATCCTTTCGGAAGCTCCACTTGTTGCTCTAGCTGGACGAATTTCACCATTAAAGTAGAGTGTACTCCAACCAAAAGGTGTAACTGTGTCACCTGTGCCATCTACAGAAACAGGTCCATAATCTAAAAATGGTAATCCTGTTAGATGCGGGAAGTATGCTCGATGTATTTCCCCCCAAAGCCATGTTGATACAACAGGGGATTCAAAGTGACTTGCTAATGCTGTAATTGCTTTTTCAAAAGCAAGTAAAATAATATCATCTCTTGTCTCAACCGCTGGAGTATCTATGTTGTCAAACCACTTCGAGCTTTCATTATTCTTGGTTAACCATTCAAGAACTGCTCGTGATGGATATCTAGGACTTCCTAGATATATGACATCATCATTATAAACTTCTTGCTGATATACATCAAACCATACATTGAATATAGATGGTGCTGCGAGATCTTTGTCTTGCATGAAATTCCAACCTTGGAGTATTTCATAAGCCTCTTGTTGTACTGCAGTCTTACTTGGCATGGCACCAATGACATCAAGAAGATATGTTGAGAAATTACCTGCTTTTGTTGAATAATGATCCATTTGAATTTCTATCATGTCCTCTACGGTCAAATTATCATGTGTTGACATTAAGGTATTAATTCTTCTTGCTCTGTAACCATTTGAGACATCAATTGGATTTTGTATGGTATAATTTGCTAAATACTCTGGACCTGCAGATATTTGATTCGCAGATAATACATAACCTGATTCTGGATTTTCTGTATGAGGTAAATCCTCAAAGGGGATAAACCCAATCCATTCACCATGACCAGCAGATCCGTTGTAAATCATTGAGCCATTCCCTAAATGCCAATCAGGTATTCCAGTATCATTTCTAATCGGTGCTTTACCGGTAGGTCGAATGCCAATATTTCCAAAGATATCCCCATAATGGATGTTCTGTGCAGGAGTTGAGAAGAAGCTTGAAGCGATATCAAATTCATCACGATTTTTCGCACGAGAAAATTCATAGATAGCTCTGCTTTCTTCTGTTACACTTTGTGCGATCCATTTACAGGCAAAGACTTTGTTGGTGTAATTAGTCATATCATAATCTGTTCCAACAGTTTCGAATACAGGTCCATGAACTGTTGTTTTAATTTCAAAGTGTTCAGGTGCTCTACCCTTTACTTTTATATCATATTCAATGATTTCATATGGTGTTGATTCACCTTTGTACATATAGTGAGTGTCATTTACAACATCATAATAGTACCAATCAATGACATCAAATGCTGCGTTTGTCATCCCCCATCCGATATATGAATTATGTCCGACTATCGGCCAAGGTACACCAGCTAAAAAGAAACCATAGAGATTGAAATCTGCTCCAGGAGAAATGTCAACCAAATGTGCTTCGTACCATATACCTGGTACGTTGAAAGAAAGATGCATATCATTACTAATAATTGGTTTTCCAGATGCAGTTTTACTTCCGTTTACTGCCCAATTATTTGAACCAATAATTTCAGTTTCCTCAAAGAATTGTTTTTCCTTAGGAATTGTCATTATGCTTTCAATAAAGCTATTACTTAACTCTACAAGTATCGGATCAATAGAGCTTTTAGAACTTACAGTAAGTAATTCAGAATCATTGTACTCTCCATAATCTGTGCAAACAGGAACTTGATATGGAAGTGGATAATCATACAATTCAGCAAAACCATCCGCGCCTATAGCATCTTGTATCTGAACTGTTATGAAATCCTCGTACCCCCAAGTTAACATTTCAGACATGTATTTTATGAAAGCGAAAGTATCTGATGGTGTCCAGTGTTCAGGTTCATATCCTAGAAATTGAAACTCTAATGGAAGAGTTCTAACTTTATCAATGTAAGAATTTATTCCATTGCAATAAGATTCTAGTACATTCATAAGTTGTACATCTGTAGGATCACTGCTTGCTTCCATTACCTTTATTGATTCAACAGTCCAATAATCCATTAATTTGTTTAGATTATTTTTATCATCAGCGAGAGAACCTTCACCCAGTATTTCTGCTAATTGTCCTCTGGTTGATCTTCTTGCCAGATCCATTTGCAAAAGCCTATCTTGAGCATGTACATAACCAATGGCAAACCCAAGATCTTCTTCACTATGACCATAAATATGCGGTATTCCCCATTGGTCGCGATAAACCGTTACATCTTCTGTAAGGTAGGAGGAAGTTATTACTTCCATTTTTGGTACTTCTTCGTCGATGTTCCATAGACCATTCCCTGGAAAAAGTAACTCTCCCAGAGGTGGAAAAATACCTAATGGAATTGAAAACCCGACAAGAACTCCTACAGAAATAAGTCCCACAATTGCTAGGCTAATTATAGTATTTCTTTTAGATTTATCCAAATGTCTATCTCCGAAAGTTATTATTCACAATTCTAAGAAACAATATGATTATTTTTGTCGTGTATAAAAATGTTCCTTATTTTTACTTGGGCTATATTATGCAAATTAGAATTAAGAAATAAAAAATTAGGAATCACAAGAGAACAGATCAGAAGGAAGAACCGAATCGTTGGTGATTAAGCATTAATTTTTCGGTTATTAGTTCCCTGGTGATTCATACCTTATTCAACGAACCTCTTGAGGAAAGGGTGATCGTTTTTGAGAACAAGTGAACGCCGTTCTCAAATCCTTGAGACAATAGTCTATATTTATAGTTATAAATATTCTTATAAGTATTAGATTTCGAGGTATATATGTTTAAGAATATTTCAGACCAATAATTCAGGCAGATTTAGTCGATTTACTTGGAAAAAAAGTTTATCAAGCATCAACAGAAAGATATTTACTAAAAGTTAGACTGATAATTTAATATATATATGAAATAAATTAGAAGAAGTGCTAAGTTAAAACTAAAGTTAATGGTAGGTTAAAAATGGCATTCAGGGATATAATAACAAATCAACAAAAAGTAGTGCAAGTTTTCACCGGAGATGAGATTGAAGAGTTGCTTTCTGAAACAAACCACAGACATGTTTTACATTTCTTATTTAAGGGACCATTAACAGTAGAAGAGCTTGAGATTGCTTTTGAAAAATCAGGCAACGATAAATCCGATAAAAGCATTTATCGTTATTTAGGCAAACTCAAAAAAGCAGGTTTAGTAATTGAAGCGGGTAAAAGGATTTTTTCTGATCAAGCTAACCAAATTAAGACTCAAACACTATTTGCTCGAGTATCTAAAATTATATTCGCCCCGATAAAATTCTATGAACAGCAAGAGAAGATTGAAAGAAGATCTCTTGAGCTTGTAAATGAAATTTTAAAGGAAAGATTGGGCCAAAAAGATTCAGCAGATTTAGATTGTTTGAAAGGCAAAATGGATATCATTTACAAACAAAGGAATCAAATAATGAAAGAATTCTTTGAAAATGTAAATAGTGAGAAAATTCTTAATTTAATTCAAGATTTTGAAATCCACGAATTGTATCCAGTTTTGGATTTTGCTGGATGGATCCTCTTATTTGAAGAGCATCCTGAATTTTCCAAAGAATTAAGTAAATGCTTCAAATAACGATCTTTCATTAGAACAAGTCTTTCTAAATAGATAACAATCTACTTTTTTTAAGATTCGTTCTGAAAAAAACTACAGTATATTCTAGTTTATATGAAAAAAATA
>DAOVHJ010000241.1 GCA_030671945.1 Candidatus Heimdallarchaeota archaeon | reverse complement strand
TCGATATGGAAATTACAAGTAAATGGATTGATAAGTATAAGTTCAGAGTAGATGATGGTAGGCATCCATATTTTGAACTTGATGTTCCACCTAAATTTGGTGGTGAAGATTCCGCTCCTACTGCATTAGAAATGGCTGTTATGGCTTTAGCTACATGCTTAGGAACTACCTATAAAATGACTGTAGATCACATGCATCTCACAATAGATGAACTGGAAGTAAAAGCTATTGCGAATAAATCAGATGATATTCACCTTTCGGATATAACTCTCACTGTTTATGTGAAATCTCAAGATTCAAAAGAAAAACTTGAACAAGCATTAAATATTGCAGAGAAAAATTGTGCAGTAGATATTATATTCAATCAAACAGAAATTCCTATGGAAACAAAATTAGAAATTATTGAATAAAAGTAATTTCTTTTCCTTTTTATTTTCGTTATCTCTATATGTCGAAAAAGAAGGTTTTTTAATAATAGAGTCCCACAGTATCATATCCCTACAAGATGATAAACATTGAAAAAATGTTAAATACTTGTAGAGCTAAAACAAATCAAGATATTCGGTGTACACTATGTCTTTTGGCAGTATTTTACTCGGCGCCTTAATAGGCGGAGTCATTAGCGGCGGTGGTGTCATTGGCATCACTTTTCTAACTGTATTTCCAGTAATTCTATGGTGGCATATGTTACTCATAGCAGTTGGTGGAACATTTATCGGCGGATTCATAGGTGGACTAGTAGCTAAGGGTGGAGGAGCTGGCGCATTAGCTGGTTTGCTCTCTGGTCTTATAGTCTTTCTAGCAACATTTCTATTTGGTTGGCTTTACTATAAAGCACAATTACTCGCACTTGTAGCAACAGCACCTGATGTTGCAACGCTTGCTACTGATTTCCTAACATCATTAGGAATGGCTGGCACTCCAATAGGTGATACAATTCATGCTTGGATATTACTAAACGCTCCCACAATTCCTGAAGTAACAGCTTTCGCAACCTCTAATTTCATTTACTTTGCATTAATAGTTGGTGCAGTCCTAGGTGGATTAGCCGCAGTAGTAAACTTCTTCGCAGGCCTATTTGGTGGCTTGATTACAAGAAAGAAGAAAGAAAGTTATGACTCATATTATTAAAAATGAAAATCCCTCGTGATAATAACCACGGGGAATATTTTTTCTTTTTTTCAGAATTTTAAATAACACTGCATTCTATATTAAAGACAATTGTTATAACATAGTTATATCTAGCATTTAGTGAAGGAGATAACAAAATGAAGATTGTTTTTCTTTATCCAATAACACAAGATGCCTTGAATTTCATGAAAGAAAATATACCAGAAGAGATCAAAATTGTCGCTCGGATTAGAGGAGAAACTTTTCACACACCTATTAACGAAGATCCCGAATTCATTAAAGAAACAAAAGATGCAGAAATCATAATGGGTCCATATATCACTGATGATATTTTATCGCAAGCCGTTCCAGCAGCAGGGGGAAAACTCAAAATAGTTATTATTCCTTGGACTGGGGTTGATAGATTAGATTTTGAGTTGGTGAAAAAACACTCTATAGTGGTTGCTAATAGTCATGGAAATGCTCGTACTGTAGCTGAACATGCAATTGCACTTTTATTAACTGCAGCAAAGAATATCATACATCATGATAGATTAATGCGAGTAGGGGATTGGAGTTCGAGATTTACAAAAATGCCATCGATCAAACTTCAAGGAAAAACAGTGGGATTACTTGGTTATGGCGCGATAGGATTGGAATGTGCCATACTTCTGAAAAATTTTGATGTCAAGTTCATAGGTTGTCGTAGAGATCCCGCAAAATCAACAAAAGAACAGAAAGAATTAGCAGAAAAAATCTATACGATAGATGACCTTGAAAAATTCTTACTAGAATCAGATATAATCATAAATTCCTTGCCTTTAACAAAAGAAACTCGAGATATTCTAGGGGAAAAAGAATTCACTCAAATGAAAGATGGAGTAATTATTGTTAATGTTGGTCGTGCGCACACAATTCACGAGAAAGCATTCTATGATGCTCTTAAAAGTGGAAAAGTGCTCGCAGCAGGAATAGATCCACAATGGAATTACCCTGCAAGAACTGCTGTTCCTAGAAGATCTGATGGAGGAGTAGACTCAATAGAAGAGACCTATCCCTCAGAATATCCAATTCATGAATTTGATAATGTTGTTTTAAGTCCTCATCGAGCAGCACATATAACAATGGGGTATGAACGAGGGCACTGGCAAGATGTAATAGAAAATATCATTAGAATCTATGAGGGTAAAGAACCAATTAATGTAGTAGATGTAAATAAAGAATATTAAAAAAAAATAATAAATTAAGCAGCTTATATTGCTGCTTCAATTATCTTTTCTTTTTTTGCTCTTCCAACCCAACTTTTTAGTATATATTTGCCGACAATAAATTTCAGAAATTCCATTAATGCAGCAGCGAATATACAAATAACAACAATTAGCAGCCATGCATAACCATTCATCATCATAGAATCAAAAATCGTATTATGTATACCTACTGTGAAAGGTGTTACTGGAGCTAATGGTTGCATAGGTACATAAATAGCAATCATTTGTAAGCTCATAGCTAAACCGATGGAACCCCATAACCACGGATTATTAAATGGATTCATCGTGAATGTAGAACGTTCAAAACCAGATCGAGTTATGAAAACATTGAACATCTCAAAAACAATTGACATTGTGAAATTTAATGTTCTTGCATGAGTATACCAAGCTTCAGAAGACAAAGCTGTTAAACTAGTTTCATGTGTAAAGGTAAGAGCAAATGACTTCATCCATTGTGGAACATTGATTAATTCTGCGTTTATTACTCCGAGATCAGCTCCAACTATTTCTAAATCAGTATTTAATATTTCACCAACTGAAACTGCTTCTCCTACATAGGCTAAGGGAACAAATACAATCATACTTGCACCAAAAGCTAAAATTCCAGCAATGATTGAGAAAATATAAATATCCTTCATAAAACCTTCATCTTTCTTTCTTGGAGGTTCACGCATGATGTCAGCAAGGGGTGGATCAACACTCAGAGCAATTGCAGGCAGTCCATCTGTAACTAAATTTATCCAAAGAATTTGTATGGCAGTATAAGGCGATTTTAATCCTAAGAAAACAACACAAACAAAAACAGTCAAGATTTCATCAAAGTTAGAAGCAATAAGATACCGAATAAATTTAAGCATATTTTGGAAAATAGTACGACCTCTATGAACAGCATCAACAATGGTAGCAAAATTATCATCAGCTAAAACCATTTGAGCTGCTTCTCGAGTAACATCGGTTCCTTGAATACCCATGGCTATACCAATTTCTGCTTTTTTAATAGCGGGTGCATCATTCACACCATCTCCAGTTGTCGCAACTGTATGTCCTTTTTCCTGAAATGTACTTACGATTCGGTGTTTATGTTCTGGACTAACTCTAGCAAATATTCTAACATCATCAATAACACCGAGTAAATCATCATCAGACATCTCTTCTAATTCTGTTCCAGTTATTGTGATCCATTTATCTCCTTCAATTAATCCTATGTCTTTAGCAATTGCCTCTGCAGTAATCTTTTGATCGCCTGTGACCATTACTGTCTTAATACCTGCAGTTTTACATTTAAGTAACGCATCATGTACCTCTGGTCTTGCAGGATCAATCATTCCCACTAAACCTAGAAAAATAAGATTGGATTCTATGTTTTCTTCTTGTTCAGTTAAGAAATCATCTTCATCAACATCAATAAGTCGTTCATCAACGACTCTGTAAGCAATTGCTAGAACTCGTAAAGCTCTTGAAGCCATCTCATTGTTGAGTTCCAAAACTTTAGTTCTAATTTCATCATCAATAGGTACAACTTGTCCATTTATTGATGCAAAATTACACCTTTCAATAATTACTGGTGGTGAACCTTTTGTGTAAGCAATTAAATCTTCTTCGTATTCTTCTCTTTCCAATTGACGATTAACAGTTGTCATTCTTTTTCTTTCTGAATCAAAAAATATTTCAATTTGTCTAGGAAAATTATCTTCATCATAAAGTCCTGCTTTCCTTGCTAACACATAAAGAGCAACTTCAGTTGGGTCACCAATTACTTCTATCTCTTGGGTTTCTTTATCATAATTCACTCTTGCATTATTGCACAAAAGTGCAGTTCGTAATATTTTTTCTAGTTCAATATCCTTCCGAGGGTCTAATTCTTTGTCCTTTTCTAAAAATTCTCCTTCTGGTATATATCCTGCTCCTGTCACCGCAAATTTGTGATCAATTGTTTGAATTTCTGTGACTGTCATTTCATTCTTAGTTAATGTTCCTGTTTTATCACTGCAAATTACATCTACAATACCAAGAGTCTCAACTGCAGGTAATCTTGAAACGATTGCATTACGTTTAGCCATCATTCTAACGCCTATGGCATATGTTAATGTAATTGCTGCTGGTAATCCTTCAGGAACTGCTGAAACAGCTAAAGCAAGAGCAGTTTCAAGAGCTTCTACCCATCCTTCCATGTTACCGAATTCAATATAATGCTTAATCATAACTGTT
>DAOVHJ010000224.1 GCA_030671945.1 Candidatus Heimdallarchaeota archaeon | reverse complement strand
CTTAAAATACTGATTCTCAGATATTGTCATTTAACATCTCTCCCAGAAGAAATAGGTGACCTAGAATCACTTATAGAATTAAACTTGAGTAGAAACAGCTTAACAAAGCTCCCAGAATCAATTGGTAACCTTTCTCATCTAAAAGAATTAAATTTAATGAGAAACCGTTTAATTGAGCTTCCCGAGTCCATAGGCAATTTAACCTCACTAAAAGATCTTCTTCTTTTCGGAAACCAAATAAGTTATGTCCCAGAATCAATAGGAAACTTGATTTTAATTAAAGAACTTAGCTTTTACATGGGGAGAAATTTAGCATCTCTTCCTGAATCCATAGGTAACTTGGCATCTTTAGAAGATCTTAATTTGCATCGAAATAAATTAACAGTTCTTCCAGAATCCATGGGCAATTTAAAATCACTTGAAAAATTAATTTTGAGTAGTAATAATCTAACAAGTCTGCCAGAATCATTATGCAATTTAACAGAACTCTATGAATTGAATTTAAGAGACAATAATTTTTCAGAACTGTCAGAGTCAATTAAAAAATGGATCAAGTCTTTAGAAGAGAAAGGGTGTGAAGTCACTCGATAAACATTACGAATTCTTAATTTGAGAACACAATTTGTGACTTTAACTCTAATTTTAGAATTTGGATTAATTTCTAGGTCCTGAAAAAATACCCAAAATCTTATTTGCAAAACTTTTATACATCTCATAGTGCAACGTGATTATTTAAAATACAAAAAGTAAAATCTAATTATTGAGGTAGTTATGATGAAAATATTTCAAACAAAATTTATAGTGGTTTTTGGTATCTTATTGTGCATTACACCTATAATTTTCACCCCTTTTATGGCAAATGCTATAGAGAGTAATCAACCAGTTCAGAATTTATTTTCAAATAACGGCACAGTTTACAGTAAAATCACCGATCTCGAAGGAGCATTGAGTGATGGACCTGATGAAGACACATATATGGTGAATATGGAGGAAGGAAAAGAATACTCCTTTAGAGTAGAATTCAATATTGCTATAACTGGATTATTTAATTTACAAATCAGTCGACCAGGTGAAGTTTCTGCGTTTGGTTGGGATAATGCGTTTTGGACTTCAGGAGATGCAGGTGTGGAGAAGACCCTAAACTTTACTGTAATAGCTGACACCACAGGAGAGCATGCATTAGTAGTTGAAAATGGTGCAACAGGCTCAGCAGCAACCTATGTGCTTAACTTTAGCAGAATAGGTGGTGGTTTGGATTGGTGGTGGTATGTAGTAATTGGTGGTGGCGGATTAATTGTCTTAATTATAATCGTAGTTATATTTGCTTCCATGAAAGGTAAGAAAAGCAAAAAGAAGAAGAAATCTAAGAAAAAGAAGTAAATAAGAAGGTATAGAAGTGAAGAAAATACTAGTAGTTTTCGGTTCTCGTTTTGGGAACTCAAAAGAAATAGCAAATGTTATCTCAAAGATATTTGAAGAAGCAAAAATAATTGTAGATGTTGTAGATCTAAAAAAGACAAAACGCAAGAATTGGCCTTCAACTGATAGATATGATGGGGTCTTAGTTGGTTCTGGAATTAAAATTATGAAGTGGACAAAAGAACCGCTTGCTTTTCTAAAGAAAAATAAGAACAATCTGAACAATAAAACTCTTGGTTTGTATGTAACTTCAATGATTAAATTGACAGATTATGAACAAGCAAAAAAGGATTATTGTGAAAAAATTGCTAATAATTTAGGGATTCAACCTAAAATCTATGATGTATTTGATCCTGTAATAGATTTGTCTGAGACTTCTAATTTAGGGGCACTTGATAAAGGAATTCTTAAACTAGCTGCAATGGGGATATCCAAAGACTTTGATGTTGAAATCGATTTAGAAGGATTAAATGATTTTCGAGACTGGGATCAGATCAAGGATTACGCAAATACTTTTGTAGATTTCATTAAAAAAGAGTAATCCTTACTCTTTCATTTTTTTTTAAAAGTTCTTTTTCACTCAAATTGAAAGCATAGTTATATTAGTTGTATAGCATAATTTCTGATTGATTACAATGGTAAAAGCAATAGTACTCTACAATTCACGAACAGGCAGTACAGAGAAAGTTGCAAAGAAAATTGTAGAAGGATTAGGGGCTGAATATAGAAGCAACAAAAACATTCCTGATTTAATGGAATATAATTTAGTAGTTGCCGGTTCATGGGTTATAATGGGGATGTTAAGTTTCGCAGGTAAGAGATATCTAAGAAAACTGCGACGAAAGAATATTGTAGGAAAGAAGATTGCTTTATTCTTTACAAGTGGATCACCAGATGATATCCATCCTTTCACTAAAGATAGTGATAATCCAAGAACAACAAAACAAATTATGTTTGAATCCATGGAGAATATTCTTGCCAAGAATAAAGATGTCACTATTCTTCAAGATCGTTTCTATTGTAAAGGCATAGTAAAAATGACAAAGAAAGGTAAAATTCAAGCAAATCCTGATCATCCAACTGAAGAAGACTTAACACAAGCCAAAGCTTTTGGTGAGCAATTGAAGAAGCAATTATAAGACTGATAAAATTTCTTAAAATAAGATTCATAACAGTAAACTTGTGAATTTTTTATGCAAGAAATAAAGTTTAAGGGATCATACTACGATATTGGGTTAAATAATGGGAAGCTACTTGTACCTGAGAAGAAGAATGGCTTTCTACCAAAATTCTCCCAAGAGAATCTAGAGAAATCGAAAGCTTTTGAGAAAGAGTTGCGAGCACTTACACCTGATTTACTTGAGGAAGTAAGAGGAGTAGCTGATGGGTGCGGTGTGGATTATCAAACCATCTTAGCTTTTGAGTTTACTCCTTACAGATTGAAGCCACAATGCTTAGTTTTTGGCATCACTGGTGAACATACCAAATCTGGTGATCCACTCCTAGTTAGAAATCATGAGTGGTTAGAAGAAGACAGTACAAGCTTACGAGTAATGACAATCAAGCCAAATAAGAAACTTGCTAGTTATGGTTTCACTTTTGGTTGGTCTTTGTCTTCTAGATACGGTGGAATTAATGAAGCTGGTTTAGCTATCTCAGGAGCGACAGCATCATTTGAGTATACTAGTCCAGGAATAATGTGCAATGCAGCTATAAGATGGATTCTTGATAACTTCAAGACCACTGAAGAAGCTGCTGAATTCATCGAAGATATGCCAAAAGTTTGGGGAATGAATTACTTAATAATTGATAGAAATGAAACAATTGCAAAATTAGAAACTCATAAAGAGAAAACAACCATGACTTATCCTAAGGATTTCGCATTTGTTTCACTTACTTATGAAGCACCTGAAATGAGGAAACTTCACCCAAATGAATCACCGAATGTTCTCAAGTTATTTGATACTAGAAAGAAATTCTTGGACTACTGGTTCGCAGAAAATAAAGGTTCAATAACAGAAGAATCTATTTATGATATTCTGAAAGATTGTGAAAACAAACTACATTATCATGATAAGGCTCCAAATGGAACCTATGGTACATGCTGGTCTTGGATCGTTTCACCAAAATCAGACACAGCCTTGATTAGTCTTGGACCTCCTTGTAAGAATGAGTTTTCTCCATATACAATTGATTACAATATACCATCTAATCCTTAGTAGGTAAATTTGTATCAATATTTTTCTTTTTTTTCTATAAGAGATTGTAATAAACTATTTGAAATTCGTTTTAGTAGTAGAAAAAATTCTCTATTTCCAAGACTAATAATAATATCTTATTAATAAATGTCTGACGTTCAATGGGGGATATGTCAATGAAAAACAGAATTCTAAAAATTGTTTCTTTCTCGGTTATTATCTTCATTCTTGGTTTTAATCTAACAAAAACTAAATCTGTTGATAGCTCAAATGTTGTGATAACGAAACTCAGTATATACTCAACTCATGGTCGAGCTTTTGATGTAAAAGTAAGAGATGATGTCGCTTTTGTAGCTGATTTACAAACAGGATTGCACATCATAAATGTCTCTGATCCTAGCTCGCCTACTTTGTTAACTGTATATGAGATGGATAATCCTCATAAGATTTACCTCGATGAAGACATCGCTTATGTCACAGGCTGGGAAAACGGTTTTGAGATTATCAACATAAGTGATCCTGAAAATCCTGTGCAAATAAGTCATTTCAACGGATCTGTTATGAATACCTTTGACATTGAGGGTGATTGTGCATTTATTGATTCTTTCGGATTACAAATTCTAAATATTTCTGACCCTCAGAACCCATCTGAAATTTATCATTACTATGACAGTGGTAATACAAGTGCTGTCTATGTTGAAGAAAATACTGCTTATCTTGGAACATATATTTACGGAGAATTTTATGGTTTTACAATTGTTGATGTAACTAATAAGACGAATCCACAGAAATTGGGACAATACAATACTACTGATATTGTTGCAGGCATCAGTGTTGTTGGCGATTTAGCTTTAGTTGCTAATTGGGGTGTCGGATTATCAATTTTCAATGTCAGTAATCCTGAAGACCCAGTTCTCCTATCCAATCACTTTGATGGTGGTGCTTCAGAAAACGCTTATTTCATCAATGGTTATGCATTTATTGCAGATTACAATAATGGCTTAGAGATCTTAGACATCAATGATCCTGAAAATCCTGTTGAAATAGGTCAATTTTTCGATGGTGGCGGAGCTTATGGAATTGCAGTAAAAAACAACATAGCATTTGTTGCTGATGATAACCAGGGATTGGAAATCTTAGAAATTTCAGGTTTATACCCAACGAATGTAGCTAGCAGTTATGGTATGCTTCCAGTTTTTATTGTATCTCAAATCCTAATCTTGTACAGCTTAATAAAAAGAAGACAAAGATAACATAGATTTGTTTTCTTTTTTCAAATATTAATTACTGTATTCTAGTTTTGGTAAGATTGTCTTTGTTAATTTAGTGATTTTTGG
>DAOVHJ010000083.1 GCA_030671945.1 Candidatus Heimdallarchaeota archaeon | reverse complement strand
TGAGTAATTCTTGATAGGTTTCTTTTGAACCTGGCAAGTCTCCTTTTGTGGCTATGACTGCTATTTTGTATTCAGATTCTCCGTCGACGAGTATTTTTGCTTCTACTAGTTGCTCTGTTAGGAATTCTAATTGCCTATCGAGATCCATAGTTAAGTCTACAACCATCACTACTGCATCGGATGTTCTTGCAACTCGATTTATTTGCTTGCTGATCGTCCAATCTTCCCTGAAATCAAGAAAACCTGGAAGATCCACTATTTGAAAGGTTACACCTTGATAATTGCAAGCACCGGCTTGACCAATAGTTGTAGTATGTAAGAAAGCTCCAACTTCAACTTCAGTGTTTGTGATTGCATTCATTAGGGTGCTTTTACCGACATTTGATAAACCGAATAATGCAACCCGACCTACTCCTGACATGGGAATTTCGAAGGGATCGTATTGCCTTGCTTTCGCTTTTGGTTTCTCTAAGACTTCTGCTTTCTTACCTTCGAGCCATTTGATGAGTTGTTCATACGGACCCCATTTATCCAATTTCTTTCTACGAATCTCTTCTATAATGGCATCTACTTCTGCTGCGAAGTCTAGACCTTCAACGTAACGTAATCTGTTTGCCATTTTGTACAGGAAAAACCTATACTTTGTGTGTCTATTACTCATTTTTCTACTTCACCTTTTGTTTTCTTGTTATTTATGTGATGTTGTTTTCAATGGGTCATAACTGGCTTTTCAAGTAGAAAATGGTTCATTCAGAAGTAGCGTTAGAATCAACTATTATCAAGGAATCTTTTGACCCTTAAAAAAAATCATTCCCAGAAAAAATAGTGGACCTAGTGTAAGCTACGCTAACCAATTTCTACCAATGGTTGCGAAGCGAGATCCCCTCGCACTTGGTCAGTGGGTGCGGGTGAATAGAATCATGTAATCCACATTTTGAGGAATGTTTTCCTTTGATTTTAAATTTTCGCTTAGAATAGATTTATTTTTAAGAGTTATAGGGTCTAATAATAGTGCTATATTGAGGTTTGAGGGTCGGGATAACCATTAATCAAAAGAAGGAAAAAGCACCTAAAACGACATATGCTTTTAGAAACATTCTTCGGATTTTTCTAAAGACTGGGAAAAAGAGATTACTGGTAACTATTCTAACTGGTACCTTGATATTTTTAGCTCTAACGTTGTTATTTACAACGTGGTTTTCTTATCGATATAACTTCTTTTTCAATTACATGGACACTAATTATAATTGGCGAAACGATTTCCGAATTAGTTATGTCGATAGTGAGGAGAAATCAACAGCAATTGATCTCCCAAGTTTTTATTTTAGTCTTCAAATCAACCATAATAGAGGAATTTTGGATTCACTTATCCCTGATGTTAGCTCTAATTTCACGGCTGCCTTAAGTTCGCAACTTTATACCTTAACTAATGAAACGGAAGAAATATGGTTCGATAATAACTTAATGACTTTTGATAATAATTCACAAGTAAGTTTAACTCATGCATTAGTAGAAGGAAGGATGCCTACAAATACCTCAGAAATTATTTATCATAGACAAAATGCTACCAGTCCTATTGCGATAAATGATACAATTCCATTTTATGGTGAAAGATATGATTCTGATACTATTCGGAATTTTACTGTTGTAGGTATTGTCGAAAATCTTGAGAATTTCTTCTATATTGACGGTTTTTCTTCTGATATTCTAGGAAGACCGGATAACTATTGGGGGGATTATCATTTCATATATTTTGATGAAATGTTCTATACAACAAATGATCTCTTTCTAGATGCTTTGAGTGAATTTCCAGACTATAATGGTGTATTCTCTTTTCTGATAGATTTTAATTATCAACTAACAGCAGCTCATGTTAGAGATATTAATCAGTATCTCCGGAATTTCAGAGATTTCAGAGATTACTATTATATTTACAATTTCTGTGATGACCTACACTATGCGCTCCGAGGATTTTATAATAACTGGTCGTTTGAAACTGCTCGTGTTTTCTCTTCAAGTATACCTATTATATTTTTATTTGGTCTTGTTAGTATCGAATCCCTCAAAATAGGGAATCATGAATTAGTTTCAAAGTTTAGATTAATGAAAATTCAAGGAGTGGAAACTAAATCCATTAGAAGATTGGTTTCTTTGGAAAACCTGACGATTTCCTCTGTGAGTTTCTTTGGAGGGTCTATTCTAGGATTTTTTATAGGGTATTTTGTATTTCTCGGCATGGGCAATACATCGTTTTCGGATTATTCCCTGTCTATTGTAGAACCAGTGATCTTTATCGTCTTAGTAGCGTTATATCTCACACTATTTGTCGGTGGTTTTCTTTTAGAGAATTCACTAGCGAAAAAAACTGAGAAACTAACTGCTGTGCGTTATAAAACAGAACGAAAGAAGAAATGGATTCGAAGAATATTCACTGCTCAGGAAACCCTAATGTTTCTTCCGGGCATTGGATTCATAGCTGTAGGATTAACAGGTCAATTCATACTCCCATTGTTTCCAATTGATTACTTAAGCAATTTAATCTTACAATTTGAACTTGCATTCATGTTTCTAATGGCAATTGGAGGATTATTCATACTCTCTTCTGTGTTCTTGTTATTGGCTAGATTTATCTCTATGTTTTGGTCTTTCCTTGGAAAGAGAGTGTGGAAAACAACCAAAAGCTATTTTACTCTCACACTGAAACATCTATCCATTTACAGTAGAAATTATCAGCGAATTATTCTAGTCGTTTTTATGATAGGGCTTGGAATAACGCCTGGTTTAATACTAAAGAAATCAGTGAATAATCATACTTCTGTAGAAGCAAAACTATATACTGGTTATTCAGACTTATTAATTTCAAATTGGCAACCATTTTATGAACCTATATATGATAATATAACAAATACTGAAGGAATAGAGAAAGTTACGAAATTATCAGTATATCATTTTCAAGACTATAATGGTTTTGAGTTGTCTAGTAAAAACTATATGATTACAATTGCTAGTATTCAGAATACAACGGATTTTCTGCAAGTAGTTGATTCTGAACTATTCAATCATACGGTTTACACGAAGGATGATATCTTAGAGCTCCAAACAAATATGACTTATATGATGAACACAAAATATGTGAAAGAAAACAAATATGATAAAGGAAAAAACTTCACTTCCGCAATTCTCACACGGGCGTATGCTTTACCTTATAATATGACTTATGTAAATAGCTTTGATATATTTCCGTTGGTAGCGAGAACGGATTCATATGTATATGGAAGATGGTTTGAAACGTTTTCAATTATAACCAGTGAGTTAACAGCATTACAAATTCTCAATCGAACTAGTTCTAGTTCTTACCTTGATTATAATCATTATTTATTGATCAAACTTTCAACTGGCGCTAATGTCACACAAGTCAGATATGACTTAATATCAAAATATGGTTTGCTAACACAAACAAGTGGAGAAGTGGAAACTCTAATTAAAGCAAATATAAGCACATTTGGACTGAATTACTTCACAATAGCTACCATAGTCACAATTGTCATTGCGATTTTTTATGGTTTTATTACAGCAAGGAATATCTATAATGAGAGATTACGAATCATAGAATCTGAATATCAGATTGGAGCGAAGAAAAGACAGATTTGGGTAGGTTTTACTATTGAATTGATTCTGATAATTATAATTCCTTTAGTATTGTCCTTTGCAGCAACAATTCCAATACTTAACAGTGTCAGTGGTCCACTTCTGAATGTGCATCAAGTCTATCTCAAATTCATACCGTGGTTACCTTGGTGGCTAACTATCATCATAGTTCTTCTTTGCTATGTGACGTTAGTAGGCGGATGGCTGTTGGAAATGATTCCATCAGTAAGGAAATATCGACCAATAAAACAGGAGTGAAGAAAATGATAGAATGTAAAGATCTAATCAAAATTTATCATGATGAAGATACAAATGTTCGCATTCCTGCTTTACGTGGTTGTGACATGAGAGTCTATCCAGGAGAGATAATCACCATCGTAGGTCCAAGTGGTTCAGGAAAAACAACCCTAGTAAACACATTATCAGGTATGGAGTCGATTTCAAGCGGAAGTGTGCGAGTGGGTAATTATCTACTCGAGAATATGTCTGAAATTGAATTCAACGAATACCGTTTGAAGATGATTGGAATTGTAGATCAATTTCCGGAAAGAACACTGTTTTTGGACGGAACGGTCTTAGACAATCTGAATTTTACAAGTGGATTAATCACAAAGGACAGAAAACAATACCTCGACAACAATAAGATGATTTTAGAGAGATTAGGAATCCTCCATCTCGAAAATCGACTCGTTAGACATCTTTCTGGCGGAGAAATGATTCGAACAGCAATTGCAAGCGCATTAGCGAAGAATTGTCCATTGCTATTGTGTGATGAACCGACTGGTCAACTAGACAGCGTCAATACTGAACGAGTCAAAAGTCTTCTAAGACAAATTACTCGAGACTATAATGTAACCGTTGTTGTAGTAACCCATGATCCAAGATTTCAAGAAGGTGTTGATAAAACATGTGAGATCTTGGATGGCAGAGTTTCTACTATTCTTGGTGCTGAAGAACAACTTGCATATAGTGGTAAAACTTCATTTCCTATCAAATTCAAGAGTCAACTTGATTCTACAAGTAGCATTCGTGTTCCAGATCTTGTCCTCAAGTCTCTGAATATTGACAAAGATATTGTTTTTGAATTATCAGAAGATGGGGAAGTTAAACTTACACATCCATTAGGTGTTCCTCCTGGAAAAATTGTTTTAGAAGAAATTGAAGAACGTCGAAAAGTATTGACTATGGATCCGTTACCTAAGAAATATTTCACGAGAAAAGAAATTGTTGTCGAGCTACAAAATGTCTCTAAAATATATGGAAGTAATGGAACAGAGGTCCATGCATTATCAGATATTAATCTCAAAGTGAAAAAAGGAGAAATTGTTTTCATTTTAGGACCTTCAGGTTCAGGGAAAACAACCTTAGTAAAACTCATTACAGGATTAGAAGGTTCCACTGATGGTGAGATTAAAATTATCAAAGAATTCTTCAGTAATCTAACAGATTCAGAAAAAGCAGATTTCAGAAGAAATCAGATGGGCTTAGTTTCACAACAAGGTAATTTGCATCCATTCCTCACAATTGATGAGAATTTTTACTTGAAAGACATTTTCTCTGGTAAACGATTCAAAGCTCGATCTCTCGATGAGAAAGTAACCGAACAGCTAAAGAGATTCGATATCGTTCATCGTATGGAGTCCTTCCCGCTAGAAATATCTGGTGGTGAATTACAGAGAGCCTCACTAGCGATTGCAAATAATGATTTCCCACCCATTGTAATTCTCGATGAACCAACAGCGAACTTAGACTCAGAATTAGCAGGGCAAGCGATGAATCAAATTTACGAACTCCATAGAAAAACTGGCATTACTTTCTTGATTGCAACACATGACATAAATCTCATCCAAGATGGCATTAGAGCTATAGAACTTGTTGATGGCAAGATAAATAGAGATGGCCTTGTCGTTACCAAGTCAAATAATGAAAAGTAATAACGGTGATTTTACGCCGTTTTCTCTTTATTTTTTCTCTACTACCGAAGATTTTTATGCTTAAGTTAAATGGATAGAATTGATTAGCAATGACTGAAAGTAAAGATGTTACTGTTTTATGCATTTTCGATGTACGTCAGGAGTTAAGAGATTACTTAGCAAAAGGTCTTGAAGAGTATCCTCAAGTTAAACTTATTTTTCCAGATAACACTGAACCTGAAACTTTCTTGAAACTCGCTCCAGAAGCTGACATAGTAATTGGTTGGCGACCTACTGAAGAATTTTTGAATAAAGCACAGAAACTAAGACTTTTCATTAATCCAGGAGTAGGTGTTCAACATCTAACAGAACTCTTTAGCAAAATAACTCAAGATCGGAAAATTACCCTTGTTAACGGGCATGGTAATACTTACTTTACAGCTCAGCATGTTGTTGCGTTGTTACTTTCACTCACAAACAAAATCATTCCTCATCACACCTGGATGCAAGAAGGGCAGTGGCGAAAAGGTGATGCTGATGCGAAATCTACTCCTTTACGTGATAGAGAGATCGGTTTACTCGGTTATGGAGCTATTAACACAAAGGTGCACAAATTCCTAGCAGGATTTGATGTTAATTTTCACATCTTAAAAAGAGATTGGAAAAGAAAAAGAACAGAATCCTATCCCACACCCATCACTAAATATTCTGATGATGAAATGCACAAGTTTCTTGAAGCAATTGATACCCTTGTCGTAGCTATCCCTTTGACTACGAAAACTAATGGATTACTTGGTAAGAAAGAATTGGAATTACTAGGTTCTGAGGGATTATTAGTTACCGTTGCTCGAGGTGAAGTAATTGAAGAAGAGAGTTTCTACCAAGCTTTGAAAAACAAAACTATTGCAGGAGCAGCGATAGATGTTTGGTATGATTACCGACCAGAAGCAGATTCAACAGGGAGGAAATTTCCAACTAAGTTTCCATTTTACGAACTTGATAATGTTATTCTGAGTCCTCATCGAGGGGCATCCCCTATGAGTGATCTTCGACGTTGGAATGAAGTTATTGAGAATATCAGTCGTTTCACTCGAGAAGAAACTAACTTCCTAAATGTAGTAAATTTAGAAAATGAATATTAAAGAAAGAAAGGAATTGTATCCTTTCAAAAATGAAATTTGTTGGTTTAAGACCAACTCTTGAATTCTCGTGATTCTGCTACTTTATCTTTGACAATCTTAGGGACTTTCTTTTCCTTCAAATCCTTCATAGAGATTTTCTTGTCAAATTTGTAGTTTCTGCCTTTGTAAGCAACAACAATTTCCTTATCAACAGTAACAGTTGGAACCTCATCAGCTGCAGCAGCCTTAGGTTTATCTGCTGGTTTTTTAACAGGAGCTGCTTTTGGTTTTGGAGCTGCTGGTTTGGCTACAGGTTTTTTAGTGGTTGGTTTCTTTTGGGTGCCTGCAGCGCTTCCAACCTTCTTTCTTTGAAGGGTTTGTCGTTTCTTCTTCTTAGCAGAAATAGTTCTTTGCTGAGTTGCATCAACATCAATTTGAGTTGGTACTGCGGCGATAAATCCCTCTTGTCCAGGACGATTGGTTATAATTGCATACCCTTTTTCTGTCCTGATTAACGCACCCTTAGTCATAACTTTTCTTCGGGTGTACTCTTTATTTGCAGGATTTGACTCGACGTCAAGAATACGTACCTTTTCTGCTTTTCCAGTATTTGGATCTGATAAATTACAATAATCTAAACGAAGAGCTCTATACTTGTGATTTCCACCTCGGGTTCTAACTTCCCTGACCCTTGGTTCACCTATTATTGTTTGAGCTTCTGGTCTACCTAATTCGGCTTTTCTTTTCTCGTGGTGCTTCTTTAGTCTTGCACCCGATTTTGTTCTTCGGCTTAATCCCTGCCAACGTGCCATTATTTCAACAACCACTAATAATTATGAATTTTCTATATCTTCTCGCTCTTTGGTTGACTTTAAAACCTTTACTATTAATCCCAGAGAGTAATTCAAATGGGAAACCAACGAATTCGATCAGGATGTGAAGTCAAAAGCATTTCTTATTAAAAACTTTGTTCTACAATGTGCTAGAAGGGAAAGTGAGAAGCCCATGGAGGTAAGGGTTCTAGTTTGATTCTCCGACTTTTATTTAGTAGTAAGTCTCTTTACAGGGACATATTTCTTATCATCTGTAGCGTTACTTTCACGCAAATGAGCAGCACTGCGAGCAAGTTGAGTGATTATTAATTGCATCTCGGAGGCATCTGCACCTTCCGGCCAATCATATTCATCGGTTAAGTCAGCTATCGCTTTTAGGATCCCGTTCTCAATCTTTTTTTGCTCTTTCTTTCGATTTAGTAGTTCTTCTTCTATTTCTGAAACAGTCATTGTTTTCGACCTGATAAACCACCATGGGCTTCAAGAAAGATAGAGAGCTTTTATACTAAAATACTGCCTAATACCAAGATGTTCTGCATATGTTATTAGGGATGAGCGAATGACTTTTTATTAGGTTCTGATAATTAACCTCTGTAGATAAAGTAAATCTTTCATATTTCCCAGGAGAACACCACTGTGACAACAAAAATAACCGGTGATATAAGCATTAGAAAATTGGCTGAAAATCTCTCAGAAGGCAATAAGAAGGGAGCTTTATCAACAATTCGTTCTCGATTACATGGGGAGTTTCAAGACAATTATCAACGATTAGTTTGGGATGGATGGAAACGAGCTCTTGATCGAGATGAACCAAGTTCCTTAATTTTCCAGCTTTTGAATGGTCTTGACGATAAACAAACGAGAATAACCTATCAAGACATCAAGAAAAAGAAAAATGAGATACTTATTCGTGATCACACCCAAACAACTCTTTCGAAATATTACATCACAACATGGATTACTTTACTCGAGATTTATTGTAATATCTGTCAAGAAAAACAATAACCTTTCTGATTAATCAATTCCTCTTTTTATCTTTAAAAAAAGTTCCACTAGAAAGAGAGGTTAGGAAATTTTATATATGATGAGTTTCTTAAACAGCTTACAAAAGTTCCACTAGAAGTAGTGGTCTTTCCACTATTTGATGAATTGAATAATTAAACACCTTAGTAAACGCATGAATGAGTTATTACAAATCAATAGGAGATAACAAGAAAACAAATGACAGATCACCCTTTGGATGCCATTTTTGATAGGTTCATAACAAGTCCAAGTATCTTTAAGAATCACGAAGTACTAAGACCAAGTCACATACCAGACAAATTACCACACAGAGATTATGAAATCCAATTTTTAGGAAAGGCATTAGGTAGCGCTTTAAGAAACAATCGTCCAAGTAATATGTTCTTATATGGGAAAACCGGAACGGGCAAAACAATTGTTTCAAAGTACGTAACTAAATATTTACGTCAAAGAGCTGCAGAAATTGGGAAAAATGTAATTATATCGATTATAAACTGCGTAGAAGTAGACACGGATTATCGGGTGCT
>DAOVHJ010000131.1 GCA_030671945.1 Candidatus Heimdallarchaeota archaeon | reverse complement strand
TAAAAATATCAACAATGTACTAAAGTACATCCACCTATCTTCACAAGACATACGAAAAGAACTCGAGAAAAAAGATTTACTTTGAAATCATAACCAAAGAGCTAAGGATTCCCAAGCAATGGCTAATTTCTGTAATGAGTTTGAAAAGATGACTGAAGGAGCATAGACTTGTCTTTCCTCATCAAAAATAACCATTCCGCGATCAATTAAACGGTTTAAAATACGATAAAAACTTGCTTTTGAAATATGCTCTCTATTGCGCATAAACATATCATACATTTGATTTTTAGTAATAGAACGGTTACCAGTTACAAGACCCTTCAAAATCATAAGGGTAAGACCATATTCAGGAGAGTTCCTATCCCCTGTAGCAATTACTGCAACAATTTCTTCTAATTTCATTTCAGAACTGATTTTCTCTGCATCAAATACTATCTTTGATTTCTTAGACATACAAACCCGCTTAGTCTTATTTTTATAAGACCTCAAATTTAAGGGTTTCTAGCTGGAAAAAAATGAAGTGCTAGTTTAGTCGACCCAACATTGTACATATGTTTCATCATCCTTAGGCCAGATTTCAGGAGGATTAATGAAACCAATTTTTTCTTGTTTATTTAGCTCAGCAATGAAATCAAGGAATTCTTGTGGGACCTCTGGATCAGCAATACATTTGTGACCTATATCACAATACAAAATATCAACGAGTTTTTTCGATGGAATCTTGACTGGCTCACGACCGAAATAATGATAGAATTTCCTGTCTGAAACTAAAACGAATTCACCATGCAAATCATCTCGTTGCTGCTTCATCCATTCTTCTTCATTTTTGAAATTATCTCGAGAATGAGCTGAATAATGTTGAACGAATTCCCCTTCAGAGTCTAATTCATAGATATTATCTCCCATTCTAAATATCTCTTCATCAACAGAAAAATCAGGTCTTTTCAATTGAAAGCGAGGATTTGTCCAATACTCACCGAAAGTAATTTTCTCAGTGATTTGCATAGCAAATAGAAGATAATGATCTTCCAGCTTTTCTGATTTCTCTTTTAAGCCAACAACCCAGTCTCCTACTTTGGCAATTTTTCTAATTAGTTCTTGATCTAAAGCTAGAGTACAATGATCCCAAAATGGATTAGGAGCTAAACCACGATCATCCCTAACTACATACGAGTAAACTTTCATTGTTTCACCAAATAAAACAAAGCAGAAAAAGAACATAAACATTTATCTCTAAAAACTAAGAAAATAAAGTAACTAAAATTTAGTTTCTATAGAATTCTTATATACAGCATTATTTTGATAGTATTTACTGATTTCACTTTTTCTCTTTCTTATAAAGCAACCTTTTTATTATTAATCTGGAGTTTTTCAAATATAGAGATTTTGAGGGTTAATTTTGAACCGATTTAAATTAAGAGTAATTCAAATTATTAGTTTTGTTTTAGTTATTTTCCCCATACTCACAGTATCAACTTTTCAAGCAGTTGGAATTGCTAAGAACACTTTTACTAATTTCATAATAAATGATACTGGGATGTACATAGATGGCTTTGATGCAAATACATTCGAAGATGCAACCTCAGATGTGTTTGGTTGGGGTTTGGGAACATTAACTAATGAGAGAAATTTCTCTTGGACACCCCTTGACTTTTATCCAACATATAACGTAATTCGAGATATAGCTGTCCAAGGAAGAAAAGCATATGCTGTAGGATTTAATATGACAGATTATTTGCAAAGCATATTAGCTTTTGATATCAATGATCCATCTGATATTTCACTAATGAGCTACAGAGATTCATTATCCGGAATAACCGCTTGTGATATAGATGGTGATACTTTGTATACCGGTGTTTTTGAATCAACATACACTCCTAATAATTATCTCGCACCTTACAATGTGTGTTTACCATATAATCTAAATGGTGGTGGTATTTATTTGGGTCCTTTATCAGCTAATGGTCCAGTAACAGATGTAGAAGCTGTAGGGCATTTAGTTTATTATACAGCCTACAATGATTCCGCTGACCAATCCTTTAGAATTGCGGAAGTATCTGATCCGGATAACCCAAAAGCTATAACTCCAAATTGGGTAAACAAAAAAGCTCTCGGCTTAGCTGTTTCTGGGCATTTCGCATACATAGCAGCAAGCGACGACGGAATGTACATTTTAAACATCACTGATAAATACAGTCCCGCAGTGGTTGGACATATTGGTTTGCCAGGTAATGCAACAGACGTTCTAATTGAAGGTAGATTCGCTTACGTAACATTAGGTGATGCTGGTTTTGCAGTAGTCGATGTTTTCAATCCCGCTACTCCAGTTGTAATTAATGTTCAAAACATCGGCGGAGGAATTACTAATCACATGGCTTTACAAGGAAACACTTTGTTTGTAACAGCTGGTCCTCAAGGAGTTTGGGTATATGATGTAGCAGATCCTTTCAACCCCTCCTTTGTAACATCTCAAAGCTTACCATATACTTGGGATGTTGAATTATACGGTGGTGTGTTAGTAGTAGGTACAGATGACGGCATTCATACTTTCCAAATAAGTGCCGAAGGTGGAGGAATCACAGATTTCTCAAGATTCTACTATGAAAACGCATTTTCAGTACTAGAAGCATGGGACGTTCGAGTAGTAGGCGATATTGCATACGTAGCAGCGGGTCTCCAAGGTTTCTATACTCTAAATGTTCGCGATCCAGCTAATCCCGTCTTTCTTGATCATGTAGAAGTTATAGGGGCCCAATTCCGTAAAATCGATGTTCAAGGTCAATTTGCCTGTCTAGTCAGTCCGAGTTATATGTCTATATTTGACATAAGTGATCCAACTAATCTAAAACTTATAACAACAACCTCTGGTTCTGAACTTGGCGATGTCCATATGTATGGAGAAATGATTTATGTATCCTGGATGCTAGGTGGGTATGCAATCTTCAATGTAACAACTCCAGAGAATTTTAATTTCGTTTATGAACTAGATGAACCACATTTTGGTACAAACATAACTGCCATTCAAGCTCAAGGATATCATGTCTATACGGTTGACAATCCAGGAGGTTCAGCTATTGGTATATATATTTACGAACAAGTTGATTTAACAAATCACTTGCAAATAGGTACAAGAACATTTGCTGCAACCAATTTAGATCTTAGAGTTGATGGAGATCTTTTATATAATTCAGATACAAGTTGGTGTAAAATAACTAATGCTTCTGATCCATACAATAGTTTCTTTGTAGCAAATGTATTGGATAATGTTGGTGAATTCATCAAATCAACTGGTGTTTGGATTTTTGGATCATACATAATATCAACTAGTCCAACAGCAACCTATCTAGTAGATGCTACAGATTTCAGTAACTTTGAATCAACACAATATAATAATACTGGAGGAGCACTAGCAGTAACTACATCCGGTGATTACACTTATGTGGCTAATCATTCAAATCTAATAATACTTCGTCACTTCGAAAGTGCTGCTGATACTTATATTCCTGGAACAAATTTTGCACAATCAACTTCAATATTCACAATGGCTAATGGTTCTATTGACTCTGCAACACTTGTTGTTGAAGACTACATTCCTAGTCAAACAGGTATTGAGTATTTCATGACCGCGAATGGAGTTAACTGGGAACCTGTTATTCCAAATGTTGAACACAATTTCCTTAATCCTGGAACTGATCTCCGATGGCGAGCTGTCTTTACTGGTCTAAAAGATAGAAGTGCACACTTGTACCAAATTGAAATTAGCTATGATTACACCATTGAAGGTGGTGGCATCGATTTTTCAGACCCAATGTGGATAGCCATATTTGCTGGAGGAGGAGGATTATTACTAATAATCATTATAGTAGTAATCGTTCTTGTTGTAAGAAAAGGTAAGAAAGTACCAACTAGATAAATCAAAAGCTTGAGACGTGAATTGACGTCTCTCTATTCTTCTTTTTTCTCGAATATAGATATTAAAATTAGTTTTCTTCTGATTGAATCCCAATATTATATACATAAAATCCTGATTCGCCATCCATAGCTATTTGTGGTAATGCAGAAAATAGGAAAGTATTAGAAACTACTCGAGCATCTGGACGTAGCTCTTTCATGAGTTTTCCTTCTAATTTATCATTAGTATGTTGAAGAAGATAACAAAAAACAACATCAGCTTCACTAATATCTTTAGCAAAAAGATCACCATATTTTACTTTCACTCTTCGACGCAACCCTAAAATAGTGATTAGAAATTGGCACCAAAGAAATCTAAATAAATCAATTTCTATCCCTACTGCTCGAGCCTTAAATCGTCGAGCTGCCATTACAATGACACGACCATCTCCACAACCGAGATCATAAACTAATTCACCAGGTTGTACATTTGCTATAGTAAGCATACTTTCAACTTTCTTCATACGTGTAGGCCAATAAGGTGCTCCTCTCCTATTAGACCATGAAATAGAAACTAATGTGAGAATTCCCAGAATAATTATCCCTAGAGCAATCATAGATGGAATGCTTGGCATAAATTATAACCAGCTAATTTCTCTTTAATAATTTTTAGATTGGAAAATGAGAAAACTATTGTTAATATCTTAGAATTACTTTATGGGTAACTGTTAATAGATGCAATCATGGATTTACACAAAGTATCATAGAGATTTGCGGAAAGACGAGTATACAAATCATAATCATGAACTCTAACGACATCATTCCAAGAGCCCATGCCGCCGAAAACCCAAGCATGATCACATGCGACTAAAATTTGTTCTGCTTCAGAAGTGAAACAATCTTCTGGTAAAAATCCTTCTTGCAATAATTTGATGGATTCCTCTTTTGATAAAATATTTAATGCTGTCTGAAAGACTTTTTCCCAATTGTCTAGTTTACTCTTAACAGTGAAAGTAACTAAATCTTTTAGAATTTCTCGAAGATACAATCTAGCTTGATCTACTGTAATTTTGGTGATTTTTTGGAAATCAATATCCTTTAGAGCTTGGAAATAATAGACCTTTAAATCTCCAAATTCCATTTGCCATTTTGTTTGCCATATATCACATTTATCACCCTTTTCCGCAATAATATTCCAGTGACTTCCTCCACCAACGAAAGCTGAACCTATATGATCTTCTAATCCTAAGTCAGTTGAAGGCTGAAAAGAAAGATATAATCTTCTGACATTATTATCTTTTAAGTATTTGAACCATAAATTTGGATCATCTGCAAGTATTGTTTTTCTTGCTAACAGATCTTCTGGTACTTTTTCAACAAACCTAATGTTACCATAATGAAAACCTGCGGGATGATTCTTATCAAATGAAACTGGTTTACCTTGAAGAAATGCATTCCCATATGCAACCAAAGACATTATTTGAGCAATTTCATCTTTCATAATCATAAAGAATGAGTTTACATAATTAATATCTTTCCTTATATGAAAGGAAAAATGAAAAATAGATTGACTCTTCTGTTGTTTAGATGAAAAGAATGCAATAAAGAGCATAATATGACATCTAGTACATACTCGTACTTTTGTCTAGATATTCATTTACTCTTTTGATTACTGTTTTCTGTGAAAACAACTAAGTAAAAAACCTGATTTTCAACAGGTATTGGACTAGCGATAACATGTAAGTCTAATGGAACTTGATCGCCATTTTTTGATACTGTAATAATGGCATCCCTTTCTTGTTTGAGACCTGTCTCTTGAGATTTCAAAACAGTAAGTATTGCACCACAATGTTTGCAATTTTCTCCTGTTCCGCAACCATAGATGTGATCATATGCATGAATACAATTGACAAGTTCACCTGGTCTTTGCCCTAAACCATCCTCAAAACGCTTTTTACCAATCATTTTTGTAAAAGCATAATTAGCGAAAACAACTTGTCTTTGTTCATTAATGATAATAACCATGTTTGGCAAAACATTTAGGACAGGTAAAACCTTTCGTAACCCTAGTATCTTTATTGTTTGTAAATAAATTTCATCGTTTTCTAATCGTTCAGCTGATGCGAAGTGAGTTTCTAATTCTGTCAATTTTAATCCAACTTGATTATTTATTATATAACATTTTCAAAGTTACATTATTTCATACGAATATAAGTTAATTGATTTATTTTCTTACTAAATAAATTAAAAAAAGAAATGTAGGGTTATTTATTTCGGAAACATTCCCATGTTCTTTCTAATCTTTCTTAATCCTTCATCAATCATTCCTGGTCGATTATGAGTTGTTCCCCAAACAAGGTAAGGAATGCATGTACGATTGTAATAAAACTTCATTCTTCCTTCTAGCGATTTCTGCTTTGAATATTTGTAATTATCCAAAATTGCTTTCAGGAATTCAGGTCCATCATTAAAGAACAGCAAATCAACTGCTGGATCCCAAATTTTACAGTCCTCAAAATCTATAGCACCAGTTAATTGTTTAGTTTTTGGATCGATAAGAATGTTTGAGGTATCAAAATCGCAGTGTGAGACTCTCGGTGAAAATGAAAAATTATCCTCGTTATTTAGATATTCTTCAAAGAGCTTTGTTAACCATTCTTGTTGTTCTTGATCTAAATGTTGATAGGCAATTTCTTTTGCTTCCTCATATCTTGTTTCCCATTGTAATTTATATGATTGATTGAAATCAGAATTACTATTCATTAATTCTTCTTGATCTGGAAAGGAAATTAGAAAATCCTTCTTCAAATCTTCTGAATGCAAACCAGAGAGGAATCTGCCTATTTCTGCGCCAATCTTTTTCTTCTGATTTGAGGATAATTGATTTGAAATAAAAACTAATGATTTTCCGGGAATTTTCTGATGTATTGAAAAAGGCATTTCTTGTGAATCATGTAAATAAAGAGTTTCTGGAATTAATAATGGCAATCGTTTCTGCAGAAAACTAAGAATTTTAAATTCTCTTCTTAGCATTTCCAATCCTCGAGTATTTCTGAATTCTCTGTCAGCAACTCGAAGGATATATTTCTGATTTATCTCAAAGACATTGTAGGTTCCATGATAAAAGAAATGAATTGATTTCG
>DAOVHJ010000106.1 GCA_030671945.1 Candidatus Heimdallarchaeota archaeon | reverse complement strand
TTGAAAATTATTGTGTCAACTTTTGTAGTACAAATCTTTCGTACACCATGCATTCCTGGTTCATACCGGGAAACCAAAAGTTTCGCATTTTCAAGAATTTTAATTTGAGCACTAACATTTGCTTCTGTTTGATTTAATAAACCTGCAATACGGCTTACATCAATGTCTTTTTCAGAGGTCAGCCTAAGAATTCGCACCCGTGTTTTGGATGAAAGGGCTTTTGCGACTAGGTTGATATCGTCACTCTCTACATCTAAAGTTTCTTTTGACATGTCAATACCTCTTCCAATATGAAGTTCGGAGTACTACTACAATTAATACAATAAATAAAAGTTTCTGTGAATTTTTTAATGATTGTTTTATGAAAAACAAGTGTTGAATGATATAAAACCTTTTTTATTAAAGGCGAAGAAGAACAAATTACTTAAAACAACGGAAAGATTTAGTCCATAAATAGATAATTTGATTTAAAGAAAACAGTCAGTAAGATATAAGTGATGATTCATGTCAAAAGCAGCTGAGTATTTACTTGAATTAGAGAAGAATGATTTCCGGTTATTAACAGCTGTAGAAGTGGGTATGCGGACAGCTGAGTATGTTTCAGTGGATTCTATGGTTGAATTTAGCAAGCTCACACCTGATCAAGTCATTAAAAGATTGGATAATCTTCATTACAAGGATCTTCTTTTCCGTTGGAAAGGGCAATTCACAGGTTATCAATTGACACATCACGGATATGATGTTCTAGCATTTCGAGCATTATCAGAAAGAGATACAATTATTGCAATAGGTAGAGAATTAGGAAAAGGAAAAGAATCCGATGTTTTTCTTGCTTATGATGAAGAACAAACGACTTTGGTTGCAAAAATCCATCGAGTTGGTCGACCTAGTTTTCAAAGAAGTAAAAAACTTAGAGGATATCTTGGTTCAAAAGGGCACATTAATTGGTTATATAAATCAAGATTATCAGCAGAAAGAGAAATACTTGGAATAAAAATCGCCAACAAAATAAAACTAAAAGCTCCGAAAGCTATTGATGGTAACCGGCACATAGTAATTATGGAGTTTTTCGAAGGAACAGAACTAGTGAATATTGGATTGAAAAATCCTTTGAAAATTTTTAATGGAATAATTTCTGAAATTAGAAAGTTATTTGTTAAAGGAAAAATTGTTCATGGAGATCTTTCGGAATATAATGTCATAATCACTCCAAAAGAAGATTTTCTGATAATTGATTTTCCACAATACGAATCTGCTGAACATGTTAATGCCGGGGAATTACTTTATCGAGACATAAATAACATTTGCAAGTATTTTAAACGAAAATTCAAAGTGGAGTCTGACCCACAAACTATCCTCGAAGTTATTGTGGAAGAATACGAAAAACAAAAGCTCTGATTCATTTGTTTAACATTTTTCGGAAAAAACTTTTGTAAGACCGTGTATTAACACCAACTGGTAAATGAAAATCTTGGTGTAGCAAATGGGTTGGTTTTTTGGTCAAGCAATAAATGAAATATTTCAGAGTGTTTTCCCTGATTGGCTAATAACAATTTTTCAAGGAATTACATTCTTGGGTGAAGCTATAATCTATATTGTTATCTTAGCAGTAGGATTCTGGATATACAAAAAGAAAGAAGCAATAATAGCAATGTATGTCTTGTTAACATCTGTCTTTCTGAATTTCTTCTTAAAAACATTAATTCAGAAACCCAGACCAACAAATAATATACGGATTCTTGATGATATAGAGGGGTATAGTACTCCTTCAGGTCATGCTCAAAATTCATCTGCAGTATATGGTTGGATTATGCTTTACTTTAAGAAAATCTGGCTCTATATTGTAACTCCAATTTTAGTTTTGTTGATTTGTCTATCTCGTATTGTTTTAGGAGTTCACTATATAGGTGATGTAATAATTGGATTTCTCGTAGGTGCAGCAATACTAGCAGCGCTATATTTCATTATGCCATATATTCTTAGGATAATTGATAGTTGGTCTGATAGAATGAAGATCATTGTTGGTGAATTATATGGTGTTGCCGTTTTTATCATAACCTTTACTCAAGGATTATTTGGTAATTGGGATCCAACTAATCTTACAAATAAGGTCTTAGAAGATAATACTGCACAAGTAGTCTCTGCATTAATGTTCATACCAATTTTAGTATGGTTAGAAGCGAAATTTGTCAAGATGAAAAATGACAATATTACCTGGTTATCCAAACTTCTTCGAGTAATTGTTGGGTTAGTCATTTTACTTGGTGCCTACTTTGGTTTTTCAGCACTTTTCAAATTAATTGATACCTCAGGATTAGCATTTATGGCTAGGTATTCAGTTGATTATCTAATTAGGTTTATCCGGTATTCCATACTAATTGTCATAGCAGTCTTATTATTACCACTATTGTTCGCGCGAGTGAAAATATTCTCGAAAGAAAAAGAAGCTATAGTTGAAACTAAGATAACAGAAAAAGGTGCTAAGGCATAGATTTGTCTTTCACTTTTTTTCTTTTTATTATTTCATCAATTTCATCATATGATGTGCCTAATGCATAATCTAAAATTTCAGAAAAAAAGAATGTTGGTAAATATCTTTCTGAGTACTCTCTTTGATGTACAGTATAATTCATACTACAATTACCGCACCCCATTACTAACGCATCAACTTTATGATTGAATAATGAATTAATTCTTTTTTTAGCGATTTCATGTGCTAAGCCTTCATCATATTGCAACATAGAAGAACCACAACAAAATGATTCAAATGGATATTTGATGGCAGTTACTGATGTTAGAGATAAAAGATCTCTTAACAAATCAGTACCTCTTGCTGAAGAAGGAGAGTATTTTGCAGGACGTATAACTTGACAAGGTACTTGTGTAGCAATTCTTAGGAATTGCAAGTTCTGTATTTGCTTTGGATTTCTCAAAGATTCTATTTTTGTCTGTATTTGTTTCTTTAGAAGAAATTCAGAGAGATGCTCTATTATTATATCTCCAGAGTAAACTAGGGAAACTTTTGCCAAGTATTTGTTCACAAGTTTGAGTTTTTCTTTATCTTCTGAAAGAATTTGATTTCCTCTTCTTAAATTTCCAGAACACCCACCACAGAGACTAATGATTTTATTATAACCATATTTTTCAACTATTGCTAGATTATAAGCAGTAATAGTTAACCATAGGTCTTCTGACTGAGATTCAGTCATAATTGATCCACAACACGAAAAAGGCAGATCTCTATACTTTACACTTAATTTATCCAGTAATCGTCTTGCAGACAATTCATAATTTGGAACTCTATAAGGAATCAAGCATCCCAAGAAAAATGCTACTTCATCTTTCTCTTTTTTACAATAATCCGAGTTCATCTCAAAATCTATCTTTGATTGATTCTTAGTTAATTCCCCAAAAACATCTTTTAACAGAAAATTGAAGCTCTTCAGCTCTGGCAAAGGTAATAATGGTAAGCCATAGTCAAGCCTAAATTCTCGTAATGGTTGATCTAAATCAAATAGAAAACCATATTCCCTTAATTTTTGGAGAGGTTCAATCATTCTTTGTGAATGTTGTTCATGAGTTCTTCTCTGATCAATAGCATATTGTCTAGGAGAATAGTCTGGACAAATATCTTCACAATAAAAGCATGAAGTGCAGTACCATTTATCACCTTCATCTTGAGTTATTGGAATTGCTCCTTCACCTTTATCAGCTACTGTGACAGGGCATGCTTTGCATTTGTAAAGATCATCACATTCTTCGTATGGCATAATAATCAATGACTAATTCTAATTACCAATCATGTATAATAATTTCTGTTTCTAAGTAAAAACAAAATTTCAAAAAATCTTAACTTTATAAAAAAAGGTGTTAAAGCTTCTCAAGTTCAATTTCCACTGCAAGTATTTGGTTTAATTCATTACATAATTCCAAATTTATAGCATTCTCAGCATCTGATAAGTAAAGTGTTAAGCATTCCTTCACCGTGTCGATTTCTGGCAAATAGGTTTTCCCAAAAGTAATGGCTGCTGTCAACTGCTCTCCTCCCTCGTGAACATATGCGTTCTCACCTATTTTCACATAACCAGCACTCCGTAGTAATCTATCAAAAAGAGTTTCAAATTTCTTAGGCTTAGAAACAAAGCAAGTGATAATCATTGGAAATCGAATTGTACTCAATCGTGCATCACTTTCCTACAGCATTCGTTATTAATATGGCATTTTGGATTAAATTTGTTTCTAGGATGAAACGCTCGTTTCACTAGAAACTGTAAAAGGATATCCAAAAAGTAAAAAGATAAGAAGCTCCTTGTCCATTAATGGATTGAGCTAATCGGTGCATAAAATATGAAGCAAATCCAAGTTACGGTTCCTGCAGGAGATGGGAATGAATTAGTGAAAAGCTTAGATGAAGTTGTTTCTCCATCTCAAATCACTCATGTGAAAGGTAGTGATTTCAGCTTAATTTTGATAACTGTATCTCCAAATAGAACTGGTTTTGTGTTGGATCATCTAATAGATTTAGGGATTGGAAGAGTAAAAGGTAGAATATCCATCACAGATGTTGAAGCAACTATTCCGAGAATAAGGCCTAGAAAACAGGATCGATTCCTCAGAAGAATATCTATTGAGGAATTGGAGGAAAATGTTTCATCCTTAACAAAAATGAACTTTAATTTTATTTCCTGGACAATTTTATCCTCAATACTTGCAGCATTAGGACTTGTTGGAGATGATAATGTAACGCTAATTGCTTCTATGATTATTGCTCCATTAATGGGTCCCTTAGTAGCTCTAGCATTCGGGGCTGTAACTTCTAACCAAAAAATTCTACGGGAAGGAGTTATTACTTCTAGTGTTGGCATTCTAATTACTATAACAATTGGTATAGTGATTGGTTCATTTTATAGATTTACTTTATCCGAACCTAGTACTTTTATCATTGCTCGAGGGGAACCAAATGTTGTAAATCTAGTAATTGCCATTGCATCTGGTTTAACTGCAGGAATTTGTTTTGTAAGCGGAACTTCACTTGCCTTAGTGGGTGTTGCTGCTGCAGCTGCTCTTTTACCTGTTTCTGTTAATATTGGAATAGCACTTGTTTTAGCTGAATGGCAAATTGCTTTAGGAAGTTTAGTATTATTCATTACTAACTTTATATGCGTAATTCTCGGTTGTATGGTTGTTTTTTGGATCAGAAAAGTGGAACCACCTCAAGCAGTGAAAAAAGTCAAAGCACGCAGAACATTACGAAATCAGATAATAGCATTTGTTTTAGTCCTGTTAGTAGTGGCATATCCAATTGTCCAAACTTCTGTGCAAATCATACGAAAATGGCGTTATCAAACATTTGCAAATGAAGCTATGAATGATTATATTCGTCCCTTGGATGGTGTCATTTATCCTCCAGAAGTAGTTGATGTTATAATTGGCGGAGGAATTTTTGGTGGTTACACAGTAGATATAGTAATCCGTATATTATCAACAAAAGAACTACCTAATTCAACGAAGACAATTCTGGAAATTGCAATTGAAGGAAGAGCTAATCATGATATACGGAATCTGAAACTCGAAGTAGTATTAATTCAAAGTTTTGACACGAGTATGTCTCCACGATACGTTTTACCTTATAATTGTGTACCATTGCTAAATTTATATAAAATTATCAACTAATTAAGAAGAAAAATTTAGCTCTACGAAACACCTTCAACAGAAAGATTGTACCGTTTTAATAACGCAGCAATTTCTTCAAGTTCTGTGACAGTTCTAGAAGTCAGTTTCTTTTTATACAAATGGGAGTTTAACTTAGCTGATGCTCGATTAATTTCATGTTTTCTCCAAACAGACATCTCAGGATCAGCTAAGAGATTATAAAGTATTTTCTTTTTCTTATCAGCAATTAAGAAAACATCTCGATGCATAATTTCTTTGCCGATTAATTCCTTAATTACACCTTTATCAATAACTGTGAAAACCCTTGGAAGGACACCTTGGAAAAGCATATCCATCTTTCTGTAAACATTGCTGAGGTTATTAGAGTGCAAATCCTTATCATAATTAATATCTCGAGAGATAATGTTAAAGTATGGTTCAATTAATCCATAGGAATCCAAAATCAACCTTGTATGTTCGACATTGTAAATTAAAAATAAAACACAAAAACGACCAAAGGTTCTAATTCTATGATCGGTGGAATCTTCCGCTTTAACAACAAATGATATTGCAAGTGCTTTTAGGGTAGCTCTATCTTTAATCGGGAAAGGACCAAATTGTTGAATAGTTGATCTTCTTTCCTCATCATCATTTATATCCTCAATGGCATCAAGGGGATTATCTAAACCAATAACTGTCATGCCTTTTATTGCTAAAATCATTGCTTCGTCATCAGCTAATTCTGTGTTATTAAAAACAGTATCAGGACCACTATCAGCAAAGGATGAAACTATAATACCAACAAGTTTTGGATCGTACTGCCCATCTATAGCCATTTTTTCTATACTCCGATGATTTAAGATTCGAGAACTGACGTAAATCGTTATAATAATATTACATATTCTGTAGCTAGGGTTTATATTCCTTTTCAATGGAACATAAATGAGAATTCTTGAAAAGACAGCAAAATTCGAAATATTTTTTTGTTTTACATAAGAAAATCTCTTGTTTGTAATTGCCACAACAAAAATTCTTTAAATTTGATTAAACAGAATAGTATGAAGGCAAGAAGCAATCTCTCAGGAGTAACTGTTGATTGCTAAACCACTTTCAATTATGTGAATAATGTTACATTAATCACAAGAAAATTGAGAAATACGGATGGTTGTTAAAGAATGAAAATGATCCTAAAAAGAAAGAATGCAGTTTCACCAGTTATTGCAACAATTCTATTAATTGCATTAACTGTAACTGCTGCAGCAATCGTATATTTTGTAGTTGTACCTTTATTACAGTCTAATCCAGTATTAGCCTACACAGAACACGGCAAAGTTTCAGGAACAAGCAATAAATACGAAGTAACAATTGTGAACAATGGTGGCGCAGACGCAAACCTAGTGGGTTTAACCTCCTTTACCTTTACTAATATAACTGATGATTACAATCCAACACATGTTTATTATTCCATATCAACGGAAATTACAACGTGGCCTTATCTTGTTGCACAAGGTGAAACAGTGACACTCGTCTTTGAAATGTCTGGTGCTTTCACAGGTGGCAGTCAATATACTTTTACCCTAGCCTATGATGATGGTAATTCATTTGATTTTGTATTTACCTATTAAGAATGATTTATTCATTCTTTTCTTCTTTTTCTTTCAATTTTAATCCCATGAGTACTTTGATTTAATTTAATGATAATTTAGTTAGTTGTTTGTTTTATTGAATAGATAAAAAATTTATTTACATTTATATACTCATACAACATATATTTACACAAGTAAAAGCTCTAAATGAAAATTCGTCTTTTCCATTAAAAAAAGGATTTGAAAAACAAAGACTTTTACAGTTGTTATATACTCAATTTATTTAATGAGGGGAAACAAGAAAAAAGATGGCTCTATCAACAACAATAGGAATTATAGTTGCAGGAGTATGTGGTTTAGCGTTATTGTTTTTAATTTTCTTGATTAGTAGATATCGTAAATTCAAAACTAATGAGTATGTAATCAGGTTCAGAAATGGAAAAATTAAGTCAGCAGGCAAGGGTGGAAGATGCATTCTCATGCCAATTATTGATGAGATAGTTGTTATACCAACAACCACTCAGCAAACATTTCTTGAGGCAAGGGAAAAAGTCCTTTCCAGAGAATTTCAAGACGTAGCAGTTAATGCTTTTGTTTTTTGGAAAGTAGTTAAACCTGAAGTTGCCTTTACTGCTGTTTCTTGGAATGAACGTGATTCAGACTACATTGAAACAATTATTAAAAACGCTGCTGAAAGCATTATTCGTACAACTTGTGCAAATATGGCTTTGGAATCAATTATCAGGGAAAGATTTGAAATTATTTCTGCTG
>DAOVHJ010000247.1 GCA_030671945.1 Candidatus Heimdallarchaeota archaeon | reverse complement strand
TGATGTTCCGTTAACCTATGGTGAAACAATAGTTGAAGCAAGACATCCAGACATCTCTGGTCCAACAAATCCTCCAATGTTCATCTTGAAATATCCAACAGAATTTGATGAAAAAGTACGAACAATTTGTAACAAAATCGATAATGTTGATTTTGCATCCGTTAATCTCGAAGAATTTGAGAGAATGGCAGAAATACGAGTGAAAATGGCAAAAAGAAATCCTCCGGAAGGATTCCAGATGGCTTTGTTTGAAGGGTATGGAATCTTTGGTGAGAATCTTCTACGATTTGATGAGATAATTACAGCTATCAATGATTCCTTAATGAAACATACATTTACACCATTCATCAAATTTGGGCACGCACCTTCTGTTTATTATGAAGATAACAAGAAAATCAAAGGCATTATAATGCATTCCCGCGAGAAAAGACCGGAAAACCTAACTCCTAAAGTTGTTTTTGATGGAATTGTTGGATGTGTAGAGACTTGTGAAAAACAAGGAATTACCCCGAAACCAGAACACAAATGGCCGTTCCAGAAAACCACCGAGAAACACAAACGACTTATTGAACTCACTGATGTTTTAGGCAAACAATTTAATCCATTTCTATTAGATTGTTCCTTAGAAGAACTCGCAGAATTAGTATTATAAAAAATATTACAGAATTGGTTCACCCAATTCTTTCTTCATTTTATTAATCTGTAAATAAATCCAGTACAATATTAACGGCAGATTTTACAAATTTAGGACAATTTTCTCGGTAAATCCCTGCATCAGAGGCTTTCTTTTTAGCTTCAGGATCATTCCTATCAATTCCTATTAATCCATTACAAGTGGAATCTCCATAGATGCCTTCAAAACGTTCATAGAAAATTTTTGTTGTTTCTCGAGTTGCTGCTTTGTGTTCAGCTAAATCCTCATAAAAAGTCTTAGTGACTAATCCAATAGCCATGACAGCTCCGGAAACCGCTCCGCAAACTTCACCTCTCCCAATAATACCTCCACCAAATCCGGAACCAACAAAAACGGCTTCATCAAACATTAATTCCTTTTCTTCAAGAACAGTCCTAATTACAGCTTGACAACAATTATGAGAATTGAAATACTCAAGTGCTTTTTCTTCTGCTAATTGACCCAAATAATAAACCTCTGAAAAGTCTATTTTGATTAAATTATAACATCAAATCCTTGTCATTATCCCATAAAAAGATACTGAAAAGTAAAATAGAGAGACATTCATAATTATTTAGGAATGTGAAATGTGGTTTCTCTACCGTCCAGATGCAGCTAATGTTTGGAAGAATCCTGAAATTAAGGAGAGATATTGGAGATATAGCGGAATCCTTGATGGGAAAAATCACGCGAGATACTTGATCACAAAGAGAATTCCAGTAAACATTTCACTTGATGAACCTTTAGAGAAACTTTGGAAAGAACATGATAAAATAGCAAAGGAATTTGATGATTACCTTGAAAGAATAGATCAGGAAGAGGGTTATTTGAAGAACATGGCAATTCCAGAAGTTTCTTTCCTCGATTTAAAAGAAAAAATTGCCCATGAAATATTGAAAGATTGTCATTTCTGTGAGCGCCGTTGTAAAACAAATAGAAAGGAAGGGAAAGTCGGTTTTTGTAGATTAGGGGAGGATTCCATCTTATCTTCTGCTTTCTTGCATACTGGGGAAGAATCAGTTTTGGTTCCTAGTGGAACCATCTTTTTTGCTGGTTGTACTTTTACTTGTGTTTTCTGCCAAAATTCTGATATTTCTCAAGAATGGTGTGATGATTCGAGAGAAAAAATCAGTGGGGGTGTTATAGTTTCACCAAAGAAGGTTGCACTCATGGCTCAAAGATTGTGGAAGGAGGGAGCAAAAAACATCAATTTTGTTGGTGGTGACCCAACTCCGAATCTTCATACAATTATATCTAGCTTAAAAGAAATGAATGAAAACATTACCATGTTATGGAATTCCAATATGTATCAATCCCTAGAAGCCACCAAATTACTACTCGAGGTAATGGATTTCTGGCTCCCTGACTTCAAATTCTGGGAGAATGAGTTTGCAAAACAAATGTCAGGCATAAATCAGTACAGAGAGGTTGTAACAAGAAACATCAAAATGGCTTATATACAAGGATCAGGAGAGGTCTTAATACGACACTTAATCATGCCGGGGAGAGTTGAGAAAGACACTTATCCAATTTTAGAGTGGTGCTCAAAAGAAATCCCAAAATCATTGGTAAATATAATGGAGCAATATCGTCCTCAATACATGGTTCAAAGAGATTCAGATAAATATCGTATGATCAATCGTAGGATATATCCTGAAGAATTGAAAAATGCTACAAAGAAAGCTGACGAGTTAAATATTCTCTGGAAACCAGTTTCCTAAATCGTGAAGCAAAACAACTAATTATGAGAGAGCTTTCATTTGACGTCTGTTGTACCAAATTGAACCAATCATAACGAGTAATAAGCTAATCATTTGACAAAAAGCGTATTGTGATACAGGATTCTGATACCCAAATAATTCTACTCCACTTAAGATAGCATAAACTATGTAGTAAGCAGCAAAATAAATCACTGTGATAATTGATGCTGACAAGAAGGGTGCTCGGAAATCTTTGATATCATAAGATCTTAAGCGAATAAGTATTGCTTCAAAGAGAACCATTTTAGCATTTGCAATAATTAATACTGCTGCAACAATAATGGTAATGTAAGCAGCAAGATATTTACTACTAGTAACTTCAAGTATCTCACGGGCATGATAAATCATGGGAATTTGAGTTAGAATAGCAAATCCTGTAAGGATAGCAAGAATTCCTATGGGTTTTCCCTGTCTCCATTGTATGTTCATAGATGCCATCATTTAGACCTTCCAAGAATCAACATTTATTGCAAATGTCGGTAATTCGCATATCCATTAAACCTATTAAAAACATTTTGGAGAGGTTCGAATTTCTGTCTTACCTCAACTTAATGTAGCGCTCAAATTCTTCCACATCATTGTCGCGAAGATGCTTGCGGATTAAATCCCTTAAAATTCCCAAATTTGTTCCTTGTTTTGCACTCACAGTAATAACTGTTTCTTGATACTTCTCAGGCAGATTATCATAATCAATTAATTTCTTGAAGTAATCCGCTGCTTCATCTACTTCGTGTTTAGCTACTTTGTCAATTTTATTAATAGCGACAATTGGAATCAAACCGTTACTTTTCATGAAATTATACAATTCTTGGTCTATTGGAATAATTCCTTTTTTAGACAAACGTTTGGAAACATCAATGATGCTTTTAGCATCAATTACAAGAATACAAGCAGGAATGCGGAATTTGAATTTCTCAAAAAACTCCACGATTTCATCTTTAATTCGATCTTCATATGTTTTAGTTCTATCATGGATTTTTCCCCAACCGGGGACATCTATAACTTCAAATTTCTTAGTAATCTTATAGGAATTAATTCGTCTCGTAGAACCGGGTTTCTTACCAATAACTGGTTTAGCAGAAGTTAACTTGCAAATTAATGAACTCTTGCCAGCATTTGGTCTACCAACGAATACAAGATACCAAGCGAATTCTTCCATAGTAATACCACAAGAAAATAAGTAAATTAGTCTTTGCGTTAATTAATCTCCCCAGAAAGGACGAGTTCGGGAATATTCCTTCTCAGCATCAATAATTTCAGAGTAGAATTCATAATCATCCTTCGAGTAGCTTTTTATTAGAACCCTACTAGCGCTCCTCGGCCCAATACCTCGAGCAGCTAAAGCTATAATGGCTTTCCGACCAGAAGCAATAACTAAATCAGCACTTCTGTGACCTCTCTTCAGGATCTTTTCCTCCTCTTCATCCAATTTCTCTCTTCGTAAATGCTTCTTTGTTACCTTATGCAGTGTTTCATTCATTGGTGAAACAGCAGCAATATATCTTGCACCACACTTAGGACATTGAGGTTTCTCATCAATATTACCCACTTTGCTAATAACATTCCACTTACCACACCACATACAAATAAGCCGAATCTCCTTATTGTCTAATCGTTCCTGAACTTTCAGAGCAAGCTGCCTATCTGCTTTCTTAGGGATGATAAAACCGGTAAAGCGTAACTGATTGACTCCAGCCCTAGCTAAAGGAGACATATCGCCAACTAAAACCTTAGTAATAGTTTCAATCTTAATTTCTTGATCACTAATTTTCTCAAGAACCTCAACGGTTTGTTTAATATCCATTTTATCATGAATTAGCTCATTTAGCGTGGCATCAGCAACAAGAGTACCTTCATACGCTCTGGCAATTCTTCTAGGGTGTAATTTCCCATGCTCCCAGGTTCCCTTAATAACACCAAAACGCTTTGCAATATGAACAAAACGCCACTCATACATAGTAGTTTGAGGTAATGTTCTTCGAAGTAATTCTTCAACAAATTCTCCCTTGATTTCCCTGATAGCACTTTCAATATGCTCGGGTCGTAAGAAATAAGGAT
>DAOVHJ010000062.1 GCA_030671945.1 Candidatus Heimdallarchaeota archaeon | reverse complement strand
TAATGTGTTTTAGAAGGGTGGTTTTTCCAGCTCCATTTTTACCAACGATAGCTACGAACTCACCCTTTTCAATTTTGAAAGTGAGATTGTTTAGAACGGTAATTCCTTTCTTGTCATAACTAAATGAAACGTCTTTAAACTCGATCACTTTCTCTCACCCTCCTTACTAAATATAGACATGAAATCGTTGGTAGTTAATGGGATATAGTCTCTTTTAGAGATAAAGGAGTAATGTTTTGATAAAGTTGTGAAATTTTTAGTTTCTTCTTGGAGTTTTAAATAAATAGCTGGAATCTTTGGTAAAAGCTCTTTAGGGTAATTTGGATTTTCTAACACCTCTTGAGGTTTACCATAGGCTTTCAAATGTCCGTTTTCGATGTATGCCATTTTATTTGCAAAATGAATGCATCTATCCAAACGATGCTCTGAGATTATGATTGTTTTATTGTATTCTTGATTGAGCTCATATAATTTAGCTAATAATTCATTCGCGCTTTTAGGTGAGAGATGAGCGGTAACTTCATCCAGTATTAAAATAGGTGGATCAAGGGCTAATGCAGCAGCAATAGCGGCAAGTTGTTGTTCTCCTCCTGAGATAGCAAATGGGGATTTGAATCTAATTTTTTCGATATCTAGTAAGGTTATTATTTCATCAATACGGGCAATCATTTCATCTCGAGGAACACCAAAATTCTCTAAGGGAAAAGCAATTTCTCGTTCAATGGTGAGATTAGATAATTGATTTTCGGGATTCTGAAATACAAAACCTACTTTTTTAGCTAATTGAGCAGTGTCTTTCTCTGTTACTTTTTCATCATAAACGCTAACTTCTCCACCAAATGATCCAGCATAGAAATTCGGAACAAGACCATTTATGGTTTTTAACAAAGTAGATTTTCCTGAACCGCTAAAACCCACTAATAAGAGAAAATCACCTTCTTCAATATCAAGTGAAACATTAGTTAAAGCAAGAAATGAACTGCTACGATACTTGTAAGTTACCCGATTGAGTTGTACCACTTTCTTAGGCAAAAATAATCCTCCATCAAGTTTCGCTTCTATTTTTCTGTAAAAGGTTCTTTAAAAGTTCTAGAGTTGATTTCTTTAGTTTCTCTTCGCTAACTATCGCAGGTATATTCAATGCTGCTGCTGTTGAATGACCCCCTCCATCACCATTGAATTCAACACTTAATTCCTTCATGATATCTTTGCCAAAATGAATGTTGGTTTTTCGATGAAATGCATGAGTAGCTCTCACGTTAAGTCGTGTTTCTTTAGCTCTTGTAGAATAAATTAATGCAACATCTGCACCCACATTCAAAATCGCACGAGCAGAAGAACCTTCATGTGATCCCACTCTACTCCAAACTAGAATCCATTCTTGTATTTTTTCATATTGGATTCTCGAAACACATTTAATTCTTGCAATCCGTTCTGAATCCTCAAGACGCTTCTGAATTAGACTTACTGCTACATCATAGTTAACTCCCAACTGAAACATCTTATTCACGAGGTCGAGAGTTTTTTGATTTAAAGAATAAAATCGTCGACTATCGTATAGAATGCCTGAAAGCAGTATATTGAGGAGTTTTTCTGGTGGTTTTAATGAGAGTTCAAGAATTAGTTCCAAAACCATCTCAGCAGTTGAAGTTCTTTCTTCATCGATATATGCAATAGAGGTATTTGAATCTGCAAAATCAGTATGAGAGTGATGATCGATAAGAATTATGTTTTTTTTATCATGAGATTGTATTAATTCTAAAAATTTACCTAATTGACTTGGGACATTAACATCAACAATTATAATAAGATCATATTTATTCTTTGATTCAACTTTATATTCTTTAACAAAATAGTCCATCACTTTAGTTGTGTGTTTACTAATGCCATCTACTAAAATATCAACATTTATGGATGAATGTAATTTTTTAACAAGAAAATCCATCCCAAAAGCAGAGGCAATTGAATCAGGATCAATACTAGAATGTCCAACAATAGCTATATTATCAAAATTCCCTTTTTTCACTCTTTTCAGGAATTTTCTTTTTAAGCTCAACTAGAAAAATTCTCCTTTAGTATTTTTTCCAGTTCAATAAACGTTTTATCCATTGTTTCTTGAATGATTTTTTCCTCATCAAGACCAAATCTGGGAGGTAAATCTAAATTGATATCAATATCTATTTTGAGATCTTCATTCGAATTATCAATATCAATAGCAATGTCATATTGGTCTCTATTGCGTTGGGGAATCTTCTCACTGAGGAATTTTCGAACTAATTGTAGAACTACATCGGACAATTGCTCAATATCAGACTCTGTGAGTTCTCTTAAACCAACAAAAATTGTTTGGGAATTTTCTTCGTCACTCAAAAGAATCACCCAAAAAATCTAAAAAAACTATTTTTCACTAGGTTCTAAAGCAACCTTAAGCTCTTTTTCGAGGCCTTCAAATTGCTTCTTAATTTTACCGTAGCTTTTCTCTGCTAGCTTCACTCGAGTATCATAAAGATCCTTTTGTTCACCAAGGTTTACTTTGGTTTCTTTAACTGTACTTTTAACTAGAAGTCTACCAACACTACGATAACATTCTTCAGCATCTGGTAATTCGTCAATTTCTTTTAGAGCTTTATCAATGTCAAGTTGTTCGTGTTTTACAGCTTGTATTTGTTGTTGAAGAGAATTCATTTGCTGTTGCAAAGTTTGGTATCGTTTTATTTTATCTTCTAATTGGGGACTAATGCCTTTTGACACAATTTTTCCTCCGATATTGTAATAATTCAACAACTTTGTGAGGGTTTAAAGAAACTTTCGGTTAAATCCATAAAGTATGAGTTTCAAATTTATGGGAAAGTAAAAAATTAATTTTAGTTAATTTTATGACAATCTAAAATCTTTTAACCTACATCACTAAATTAAAAGAAAAATAGAACAAACTCAAGATGGAACCTGAATAAATGACATTATACGTTGCATTTGTACTACATATATATCAACCACCCACTCAAACTCCCACAATTTTGAAGCAAATTATCAAAGAATCTTACCAACCATTATTTGAGACTATTACAAACAATCCTGATACAAAAATAACCTTCAACATAAATGGTTCACTTATTGAACTTCTTGATTTGTATCATGAGAGTAATTTACTTAATATAATTAGAAGTCTAGTTATTAACAAACAAATTGATTTAATAGGTTCCAGTTGTTATCATGCTATTTTGCCTTTAATTCCTCAAGAGGAAATAACTAGACAAATAAAACTCAATGAAGAAATTTCTCATAAATTCTTAGGGAAAGGCATCTATAAACCAAAAGGTTTCTGGTTACCTGAAATGGCTTATGAATACGGGGTAGTTGAACCATTGATTGCTGAGAATTTTGAATGGACAGTAATCTCAAGCGTCGCAACACCCGATAAAGAGCTCCCAGACAACTATATACCTTTCATCAAACCTAATTTCAAGATTTATTTTAGAAATGATTTGCTCTCAAACTTAATATCGTTCAAGAATCCTACTGTAGAAGAATTTTATAATGAATTGAAAGGATTGAAAAATCCGGAAAAAGATGATTACTATGTTATTTTAGCGATGGATGGCGAAACCTATGGGCATCACATAAAGGGATTGATTGAGGAGTTTTTAGAGCCATTACTTACTAAAATAATTCAGGATCCAAATGCTAAGTTAATCAAGGTCGCTGAGATTCCAGATTACTTCTCTGAAGAGAGAAAAGTAAATCCACTACCAAGTACTTGGTCCACTACTGCAGAAGATCTACAACAAGGAGTCCCATTTCCTCTATGGTCAGATCCAAACAATAGAATACATAATTTACAATTAACTGTAATGAATCATGCATTGTATCTGGTTGGGAAAGCTCAAAGGTATATCAATAATAAACAAAATCAACCTGAGGAAATTGTAACAAGATATGAAAATGCAAGGACTTGGTTAGACAAAGGATTGCATAGCTGTCAACTATGGTGGGCTTCAGGAAGACCTTGGTATTCATCTGAAATGATCCTCAAAGGATTAAATCAATTGATTCTTGCTTCATCCGAAGCTCTAAAAGTTGTTTTGAAAAATTGTACAGATAATAATGAAATTGAGACAGTAAAAAGAGTCTTTAATGAGATTTTTGAAGCTCAAAAAGAAATTTACCTTTCTGTCTAATCAAAATTACTTCTTTATCTTAAATTTGACCAAATCTTCTTTAGTTTTCCAAGAATGATCTTTCCATTCATCAAAGACATTTTGATAAACCTTAATTGTATGATCAGCAATTATAAACCAATCATAGACATGTTTTAGCTTGTCTATGGCATTTGAGACAATTCGAGTTCTTAATGTTTCATTTGTAAGTAATTCAATAATAGAATCAGCTAAGGCTTGTGAATTATCAGCTGGAACTTTCATTCCTGTCCATTGATGATCCACAATCTCTGATAATCCTCCTACGTCAGAAACAATAATAGGAGTTTTTGTGGCCATCCCTTCAAGAGCAACAATCCCAAATGGTTCATAAGTTGAGGGAACAACTAAAATATCTGATACATTGAAATATGCTAGGAAATCCTCTTCAGGCAAATATCCGGTGAAAAGAACCTTTTCTTCAATGTCCAATTCTTTAGCAATACGCTGTAATTCATTTCTATGCCAACCTTCTCCAGCAACAACAAATTTTGTATTGGGCATTTTCTCAAGAACAGGTTTAACCGCACCAAGTAAAATATTAACACCTTTCTCGGGGACTAATCTACCAATATACGCAACAATTTGCTCTTCAATTTGAGCATATTTCTTATGATGCTTTACTGCATCCCCTTTTGAAAGCTTAACAGAGAAGTCATCATATCTAACACCATTGGGTATGATGGTCATTTTATCATTCGGGAATATAAAGGAGAAGTGACAGAGTGATTGCATGTATTGACTGCAAACTATGTTGTGCCATGCTTCTTGAATGAGGAAATTTTCGATCTGATCAATCATGTGTTGACCATCATTGAAAAGACCATTTCTTCGACCCCGTTCTAATGAATGAATGGTAGCTATCAGAGGTTTTCTTAATAAATGCTTCAAGCCAATTGCAGCAGAAGCAACTAACCAGTCATGAGCATGGATTATATCTATATTATATTCATTGATAATCTCAATAGCTTTCTTTTCCATTAGGACATTCATATTCAAATCCCATTGAAGAAATTCTGGGGCGGGGATTTCATAAGCATCAAAACGATGGACATGAACTCCATCGACTAATTCATAATCAGGAGCTCCAGGAAAGCTGCAAGTAACAATATGAATTGCATGTCCCTTCTTAACAAGCATTTTCGATAAATCATAAACGTGACTGGCCAATCCGCCCACTTTAAAAGGAGGAAATTCCCAACTTAGCATAAGCACGTTTAGAGACATTTTATTTTTTACCCTTCTTTACTTCTTTTTTTAATTCAGTTTTTTCAACCATTTTCTGATAAATTAAGTAAATATTTTTCGAGTAATTTATGTCAATTAAAGGCTGCAATAGGACTTTTTTCTCATCAATTTCATAATCATTATGTAGAAATTTCATTACAGCTATTGAATCCGCTAGAATAAAATCTAATTCTTTCAAACTCTTTTGCTCTACTTTTTTAATCCCATCATTATGGGGAGATGAAGATGCATCTCGAGTTAATTGAACAGATGAAGCTGTATACATCTTTGCAGCATCCAAACTTGATCCCCACGGAATCAATAAAGGAAGTGTTTGCCAATTAAAGAAATGAATCACATCAATTTGTTCCTTCTGTAAAACAGAAGTAATAGCACTTTGATAGGCAGGTTTCAAATTCATAATAGTTGAAAAAGGTGAAATATTATTTGGTATATGATTCGGGATGCGAGTAACAATAATTTTCTTTTCTACTTCTGTACCAGAACGCCAATCATCAAAAGTAATAACATGTGTTTTCACTTTTTGTTTAGTAAGGTGCTGAGCTAACTTGAAAACTACATCGCTAGTTTTAGTTAATCTCCTTGGAGGATATTCAAAAGAGACAAGGATAACTCCTTTTGGTTTCTTACTCTTTGACACCTTAATTTCTCCTAATAGGGCATAATTTTCCTATGTAATGTTATCATTTTCATTCGTACAACTAATAACTTTCATTTTTGTTCTCTAACAACTTGTTGTAGTTTATCCCAACAAAGTGTAGTAGAGCACATTGAAGTTATTAAGTAAATATCGCTGCTACTGCTATGATACCTTTCCCTAGAAGGAAATATTTTCCTTCAAATTCCCCAACGTATCCTTGTTCAATAAGATCCTTCATAATAACTGGCATATCATAGTCTTCAACATGGTCTATAATGCCTTGAAGCTCTTGTAAAGTTCGTGACATTTCAGGTTTAGTGACTCCATTGGAGAACATTACATGGCAAATATGAAACAATTTGTTTGTTTGGGACATTGTATCACAAATCCTACTTCAGCTAGTACTATTAAAAAGATTTTCACAAGAAAGATAGAATAGCTTTTCATCGTAGCTGAGGTGGTTCGATTTCTTCTGTTCTAACAATTTCAATTTCTATGTCATCTGAATTTATTCTACCAGAGAAGATCACTGAGTATTGATTATCAGATTTTCTATATCTGACGATATTAAACTCACCTTCGCCTTCATTAAAGTAGATGTAAAGTAAAACTTCTGAAAGATCTTTGAAATAAGAACCTCTGAGAACCTTTGTGATGTCAAATCTCGATTGAAGAGGTATACGAACAACAAGTAAAATATCGTCTTCAAAAGGACGGAAATCTTTTCCTTGATTATAACTAAGAATAATTTGCCCTAATTCCCTATCACATCTTGGACAGAATGGTCGTAATTGCCCTTTAACCATTCTAAAACCAACTCCTCTTTTACAGAGGTACAAAATACCATCATTTACACAATAATAAGAACCTCGAAGATGCTTGCCATTAAAGTTGCCAATCTTGAAAATTCTATTGAACGGACAACTCACACAAGGGGAATCACAGTCTAGGAATATTTCACTCAAGATTCTTTTACTCCAAGGGTATTAGAGATGAAATCGAATTATATTATTGATTTATCTACATAAGGTATTTTTACTTTATAAGGTTAGCTTTTACGAATTTTAAATTTAATGAAATGAAATTCAATGTTAGTTTTATGGGGAAAATCTTTTTCAAAAGTAAAACAAATAATTGACTCGTGATCTAAAGTGGGTTTTCCTGTTGTGCTTTCTATAGGAGAAGTTCTCATTGATTTTATCTCTGAGGAAGTAGGGACTATAAATAAAGTAAAAGGATTTCAAAAGTGTCCTGGTGGTGCTCCTGCAAATTTTGCAGTTGGATTAGCAAGATTAGGAGTAGATGTAGCTTTTGTTGGTAAAGTCGGTAATGATCCTTTTGGAGAATATCTCCTCGATGTATTGAAAAATGAGAAAGTTAATACTGAAAATGTAATAAAAGCACGGAAAAATGAACGGACAGCTCTTGCGTTCGTTTCATTGGATGAAGATGCTGAACGGGATTTTGTATTTTATAGAAAAAATGCTGCAGATTTACAGTTAACAGAGAAGGAATTAAATTTAGATTTTTTAGCAAAAGCAAGATATATTCACTTTGGAACTGTATCATTAACTGAAGAACCGAGTAGGTCAGCGACGATCTCTGCTATAGATAAATGCCGAGAAGCAGGAGGGATATCATGTTTTGATCCAAATCTTCGTTTAGATCTATGGGAGAGTCTTGAGATTTTCAGGGAGATAATAGATAGGGTTTTGAAAAAAACAGATATCTTATATCCTTCTTTAGAGGAATTAAAATTCATTTTACAAAGAGAAGATATTGAAGAACAAGAAGCCATCGAGTTAATCATGAAAAAGTATCCTATAGATATTGTTGCACTCAAAAAAGGAAAAGAAGGATGTCTCATTAAGAAAAGAGAAGACTATTTTCTTGCAGTTCCATCATTTGATGTCCAGGTTTTAGATACAACCGGCGCTGGTGATGGATTTAATGTTGGATTTATTTTTGGCTTGTTAGAAGAGAAATCAATACAGGAAGCAGGGGTCATAGGTAATGCTGTAGGAGCTCTAGTAGTCCAGAAAAAAGGCGCAATGACATCTTTACCTACTCGAGAGGAACTTCAGGAATTCCTTAAACACCAAAAGGTTGAAATCGGAATATAATTGTCAAATCATCAATAGAGGAAGAAAAATGTGTCATTTAGCTGGTTATATCGGAAATAAAAACTGCATACCTATCATACTGGATTCGCTAGAAGCTCAAGAACCAATTATTGGAGCCCAAGCAACAGGGCTAGCAACTATGAATGATGCAGGAATTACAATATATAAAACAATAGGACCAATGAAGAATTTCAAAGAACTCTTTCAAATAAAAGAAGAACCAGAGATTGGGATTGGTCATACAAGGCATGCAATAAAAAATGTGAAAAATGCTGAAACTAATACTGTAGATAAAGCACACCCTTTCTGGAATAGTGATAAAACATTCGCAACTATGCATAATGGCACTATAACAAATTATAAGCAGTTTGTAGAAGATTTAGAATCAAAGGGTTATGAGTTTAAATCAAAATCAGAATATTATGATAAGGATATAAAAGAAATTGTTGTAGATTATTGTGATAGTGAAATTTTTGGTTTTATGCTAGAAGAAAATCTCCATAAAACTGATGATATAAAAGAAGCAATAAAGAAATCATGTGTGAATTTCCAAGGACAATTCGCCTTCGTTGTTTTACACAAATACTACCCAAATCAAATATTTATAGCAAATTGGATGCAACCATTACATCTAGGATGTTCTCAACACAGTTCCTTTTTCTGTTCATTTGATGTTGGATTTAAAGCAGTGAAAACGCTTCACCCATGCAAATTCAAACCTCCACAGAATGTGTTAATTACTCTTGAGAGGAACAATATTTCAGTCGAACAATTATTGCACCACCGATCTCCTCCAGCGTTCTCTCCTAATAAAGAAGAATTCTCAAAGATAGTTCTTGAAGCAATAAAAAATCAACAAAATGATGTTGCGGGTATTTGGATGTATATTATGAATAACAGTGAGAAGATTGGATTAACAAAAGAGGAATTCAATAATCTCTCACCAATTAATGGGTTGTCTTTCAGTCCAATTATTTATGATTTTTTGAAAAAACTCGTAAAGGATAAAATCATAGAAAGAAAACTAGAATTTGTCTGGGAAGGAGGAATTGAAAAAACACCAAGATATAAATTTTATTTGAAGAAATAACATTACGAAATTTCCTTACAAAACAATTTTTAGAGATTTGAACTTCTTTTTATACTCAATCTCTCTATTCAAATCAGGTAGGATTAAATTAATTCGCTAACCCTAATTTGTATAATCCAAGATATGTGATAGATATGTCAAACGACTTGATTATTGAGACAAAGAATTTGTGTAAAAACTTTGGATCTAAACAAATTCTGAAAAATGTTTCATTAAATATTTCCAAAGGGTGCATTTACGCTCTCTTAGGTCCAAATGGTGCCGGTAAAACTACAATTATTAGAATTTTAACTGGAATACTCAAACCTACTTCCGGAGAAGTTTTTGTTCAAGGTGTCGATGTTGTTAGTAATCCTGAACTTGTTAGATCAGAAATTGGCATTTTATCTCAATTAAGTGCTGGTTATAAGGATTTCAAAACTCGAGATAATATTCTCTTGTTTACTTCCATTGTAGGTGTGGATAAACTTGAAGCAACTATAGATATGGAGAAACTTCTCGGATTATTAGAGATGGAAGATAAATTAGATCTCAATTTCGGGAAATTATCCGGTGGAGAAAAACGAGTTGTTAGTTTAGTTAGAACTATCATCTCAAGTGGTGATTTAATAATTCTAGATGAACCTACCACAGGGCTTGATATCGCACGTGCGAAACTAGTTCGAGATATAATACGTGATCTGGTAGAGAAAGAAGGAAGAACAGTAGTTATGTCTTCCCATATTATTTCTGATTTAGAAGATTTGGCAACACATACAGGGATTTTGAAGGATGGAGAATTAGTATTTGAAGGAACGAAAGGAGAAGTTATTCAAACGTATGCTCCTGATTCAGATTTTGAAGAAGCAATTATTTCTGCTTTCAAAATTGGAAAACAATTTAACACAACAAAAACTCAAGAGGATCTTGTAGTGGAGGAAGGCAAATGAAAAAGAAAAGTCAGTTTGGAGCAATATTA
>DAOVHJ010000239.1 GCA_030671945.1 Candidatus Heimdallarchaeota archaeon | reverse complement strand
GAGCAAATTTCAGTTGAAGTTTCCTTGCGTTTTATTTTATATCTTTTGAATAACTATGGCGTAGATAATGAAGTTACCGACTTTGTGAACACTCAAGAAATTTATATCTTGCCAACTATCAATCCTGATGCTTTAGACTTAGTAGTTAATGATCAGATGTACTGGTTACGAAAAAATGTTCGACCCTTTGATGATGACGGAGATGGTCAATTAGATGAAGATTCCATTGAAGATTCTAACGGGGATGGACTTATTTCAATGTTTTATGTCTATGAGAAAAATGGTGGCGATCCAGAATTACAATACTACTACTGGGAAGGCATTGACAATGATGCTGATGGTTTAGTGAACGAGGATATGGTTGGATTTGTTGATCTGAACAGAAATTATGATATGTTCTTTAGAGATGGTAATGGTTGGGTTGATGACACACAAGCTACTAGATTTCCAGGTTTTATTGCATTTTCTGAACCGGAAACACAAGTGTACAGAGATTTTGCTTTAGACCATAGATTCGCTATGGCTTATTCCCTCCACTCAGGAGGAAATGCAACGCTGCTTCCCGGAAGTACTTTTGGTTGGAATGAACCTGCCCTTTACGATTCAATGTTACTTGATTATGTAGATATGCTACCAGATTCATATGATTACTTCGGTTATGGGGGCGGGACGTTTACAATTGAAGAAGATCCTGTTTATGCTGCTGGTGTTTGGGCACAATGGATGTATTTCGAGAGAGGTACCGTGGCACCCATGTCCTATGAGCTTTACGGGAACGCTACCGGTTTGGATCCTATATATGAGGTTCCAATAATTGACAATTCCACCCATCTGATAACAGAATGGAAGGAACTCAAACTTTACTATGGTCCGGCTAAAGAATTCATTGATAATCTTTGGTTAGATGTTTTTCCGGCATTTCCTTATTTACTCCAGAATACTCCAAGATTAAGCGTTGATGCTACTCTTCATTCTATTGTCGATCGACCTGGATCCTTAACTAATGTATCATTTTCTTGCACAAATTTAAGCCCAAAACTAAACACTTCAACAGAAGTTGAGATTTTCAATATGAGTGGAACCAAAATCTTTGAAGATGGCTATATTATCGACGCTGATTCAACGATTGTTATCGATGCGACTATTCCTTTACTATTTACTTTTGATGAATCATATGAAATTAAAATTGGAAATGAGTTCACTGGTTATCATCACTTCACTTACAGAATTGAGTTAGGAACAAGTGGTACAAGCATTAGTTTTTCGATGATCGGTGTAATGATAATTCTCTCTGGTTTATTACACATAATCATAAAACGAAGGAAGAGGAATTAGAAAATTCTTCTTTCCTTAAATTCCAAGTTTCTTTCGATTAGCAACTATGTGGTTTTCAATGTTGTCTACTGCTTTTACTGCATCCTTTTCAACATCTAGTAATCCACCAGTTATGTCCTTCAAATCTTTGGTTAGAAGTTTAACGAGATTAGTTCCACCAGTGATTGTTGGAATCGGATTCACATAGGTATACAATCCAAATGCTAGAGCAAATATTGCATCAATTGTTGCTTTTTGTTCCATATATTCCGGTGCTGCAGCTGCTACTGGTAAATCAGGTATGGGCACTCCACCAAGAGCTTCTGAAACAGCATGAAGTAAATCAGCTAATCTACCAGTATCTGTGCATGTTCCATAGCTTAAAACGGGAGGAATACTAAGTGCTTTGCATACTTTCTGTAATTTGCTTCCAGCTAATTTTATTGCATCTAGACTACATAATCCAGCTACTTGAACTGCACCATTCCCACAACCGAGTGAAAGAACGAGAATATCTCTTTTAATTAACTCTTTTACAACAGCAACTGTATGAACATCTTGTCCGTAATCTCTTAAAGAAGTACAAGAAACCATTCCAACAATTCCTTTAATTGAGCCATCTTTAATCGCGTCAAGCAATGGTTCTAAGGTTCCACCAAGAGCTTCTAAAATGCTTTCTGTTGAGAAGCCAACAATTGCTTCCCTCATTGGTAGTCCTGTGATTGGTTCAACCGTTTTCCTTCTTTCTTTGAAATTATCAACTGCCATTTGAAGTAATTGAGCTGCTTGCTCCTCTGCTTTCTCTGGAAGATAATTTACTCTGTCAGTTACACCATCAAATGCTACTAATTCGCTTACAGGAACTAATTTGAACTTGAATTTCTCTGCATAAATTGGATCCACGGGCATTGAGCAATTCATGTCTGCTACGAATATATCTACACTACCACTTGCTAGGATTGCTTCTTGCATGAGCCAATTCCCAGTAAACCCATATAACACATCATCCATTTCCCATCTTTGGATCATTTCTTGTCCAGTCTCAATGTTTGCGATTATTCGCAAACCTTTAGCTCCTTGTGCTTTTGCTTTTTCTTGCCATTCTTTCTTTCGGGCCAATTGAACTAAAGCAAACCCAAGAAATGGTTCGTGACCGTTTGGTAAAACATTAACATAGTCTGGATCTAAAACTCCCAGATCAACTCTCATTGTGTGAGGTTTGGGAATGCCGAAGATAACATCTTGCAAGTATTCAGTCACAATTTGACTTTGATAAGCCATAGCAATACCTACTCTCATTGCTTTTAGAGCTAAACTAACGTAATACCCATCAACATTTGTTAAACAAGAACTAGTTGAAAGTAGTATTTCTCCATGAACTCCTCCTGGGAAAATCCCCAATTTTTTCCAGAGTTCTTTTCTTTCTTTCGGAGCTAATTTCTCAACGATAACACTTGGCTCATCATATTTCCTATTGAAGTCTTTTTCAACAAAATCACAAAATCGCAGGGCCAATTTGTTTATGTCTCCAGAAACATCAACTCCTAATCGTTGAGCAAAAGTCTTCAGTTTTTCCGGTTCGGTTATCTTGAAAGGTGTTTTTCCATTTGCTATTGCTCTTAGTGTTTTCACTGTTTGCTCAGTATGATATTGATAGGTCGATGTTCCCATGACATTTCTTAACAACATCATGCGCATAGCCATACCATCACCAGTCATACCACAAACACCACGCCTATCTGTAGCGACATTAGCACGACAAGGACCATTAGAACATAAATCGCACCTAACCCCTTGAAGACAGAATTGACATCTTCGATCAGGATCACCAAAAGCTAAGCCTTGATCCTCAAATCGATCCCAAACATTTGTGATGCCTTCCTTCTCAATTCGTTTGTAAACTCTATCTATTTTTTCGTGTTCTTCCACTAATTCACTTCTAAGACGATCATACATTTTTATAACTGATTTATGCTCAGATATTCTTTCTTTTTCCATGAAAAATCACCAATAGGAAACAGTATTTTTTTTGTTTCAGTATTTGTATGTTTTACGATATTTGATATACGTAAAAATCTATTGCTTAAGAAATAATAGAAAAATAAAATCCCCAATTAATCAGTTTTTTCTAACAGTTTAATAGACAGAAAAATAATATCATATTCGGAAAAGTAAAGCGTGAGTGAGTTAAATGAAATACAGAAAGCATTTGAAAAATCCAATTGTACAAGATGAAACTGATCAAATGAAAGGATTACCTTTACCACCAATGCAAAAACCATATCCTGAGAATGCAAAATTGATTGATTTAGTTTCTCCTGAGGATTTCAAAATTGGTGATGTTTCTCTATTAGAAGCGATTACTAACCGAGTTAGTCACCGCAAATACTCTGATGAGTCTTTGACATTAGAAGAATTATCATTTTTATTATGGTCAACTCAAGGTGTTAAAAAATTTGCAAGGGAAAATAGAATTACATTAAGAACTGTTCCTTCCGGAGGTGCTATGCATCCTTTCGAGACTTATCTTCTAATCAACCGAGTGGAAAGCATAACACCAGGTCTTTATCGATATTTAGCTATTGAACATAAATTGCTGCCAAAAACAACAGAGGTAAAAGATTTACCAGATGAAATTAATGAAATCTGCAATAAACAGACTTTTGTTGGAAAAAGTGCAGTTGTGTTCATTTGGAGTGCTAGACCATATCGAACAGAATGGCGCTATGGTGAGGATTCTCTCAAAGACATTTTAATGAGTGTTGGGCACATTTGTCAAAATCTCTATTTGGCTTGTGAAGCAATTAATTCTGGAACATGTGCTATTGTAGCCTATAAACAAGACAAACTTGATGAATTCATTGGTGTAGATGGAGACAATGAAATATCTCTATATGTTGCACCTGTTGGAAAATTATGATTCTGATATAAAAAAAACCATTCGAGAAGTTTTTACTTCTCTTTTTTATTATAAGGAATTGATATTACTTGAGATCTTATTGAGAGAAATAAATTTTTAAATTTAGAATGCGATTTGATGATTATGTCAATCGTGAAGAAAGGCGATCAAGTTAAGTTTTCCATTCATATCTGTGATATTTGTGCTTCAGAACGACAATTGAAATTTGATATTTTCCGTTTAAAACGTAGTCGTGTACGAGGTAAACATCCATGCATCGTTTGTAATGCCCCAACTAATTGGGCTTATGTTGGTATTGCAGATTCAGAAAGCGAAGCTGAACAGATAAAAGAAAAACTAGCATAAAGAAAATGGGTTTGTTTTTGTTTCTTTAAATCCCATTTTTCTTGCTACGCATTTTATTATTTAGCTATTAATGG
>DAOVHJ010000265.1 GCA_030671945.1 Candidatus Heimdallarchaeota archaeon | reverse complement strand
TGTGTATATTTTCTTTTTATCTAAACCGAAATTTCTGCTATTATGTCTTACAAACATATTGGTTTCTGTGAAAGAACCGGGATCAAGTAACAAATCTATTCTTTGACGAGCTGTGAGTTTACCTTTTGATAACTGCTTCTTAATAGCTTCTTCTCCGCCACCTAATAGAGCTTCTTCCCTTTTTTCAATTAATTTGTTTATTTTTTTCTTTGATGAGTCCTCTTCAGACAGCATTTCATCTGCCCTTTCTAGCTCTGATTTCAAATTCATATTCAAATCTCCTGTTCACAGTCTAATGCCAAACTGTATACTGAAACGACCTTTAGCTAATCAAAAACGTATCTTGTTTTTACTGTAAAAGCACATTTTCTGATGATTCAGCATTTTACAGTTTTACTGTAACATAACACTAGTCTTAATAGCAAAGCCCTTCTTGCAGAAAGCATCATGTTTGATACTCTGTTAGTAGCTAACAGAGGTGAAATTGCGGTTAGAATTATTCGAGCTGCTCGTGAGCTCGATATTAAGACTTATGCAGTTTATAGCCCTGTTGACAAGAATTCACTTCACGTGAAATTAGCTGATGAATCTTTTCCTTTAATAGAAGATGGAGTCACACCAAGTTATTTAGATATAGATCAATTATTGGCTTGCTGTTTACGTGAGAACATAACGAGTGTTCATCCAGGATATGGTTTTCTCTCTGAGAGTGAAATCTTTGCAGAGACTATGATCAAACATGGAGTTAATTTCATAGGACCTCCACCAAAAGTGATTGAACTTCTTGGTAATAAGGTCAAATCTCGGGAAAAAGCAGTTGAAGTTGGTTTACCAGTCCCTCTAGGATCAGAAATTATTGAAAATGAGAGACATGGGATTAAAGAGGCTAGATTAATCGGTTATCCAGTTCTTGTAAAAGCAGTTTTTGGTGGGGGTGGAATGGGCATTCAACGAGCCAGAACACCCAGAGAGTTGAGAATTGCAATAGTAAATGCAAGTGCACAAGCAAAATCTGCTTTTGGACGAGGAGATGTTTTCTTAGAGAAATTTATTGAGCAACCAAGACACATTGAATTTCAAATTCTTGCAGATAACTATGGAAATGTAGTTCACTTAGGAGAAAGAGAATGCTCAATTCAAAGAAGAAATCAGAAATTACTTGAGGAAGCTCCATCCACAGCAATCTCCAAAGAAGAAAGAAAAAGCATTGGAACTTTGGTTTGCAAACTTGCGAAAAAATTAGGGTATAAAAGTGCTGGAACAGTTGAATTTCTGTACAAGGATAATCAGGTTATGTTTAATGAAATTAATCCACGAATTCAAGTTGAACATCCTGTTACTGAAATGTTAACTGGAAAGGATATTGTAAAAGAACAAATCAAAATAGCTCAAGGAGAAGAATTATCTTTTAAGCAATCTGACATCAAATTCAGAGGTCATGCAATGGAACTTCGGATAAACGCTGAGGATCCATTACAGAATTTTCAACCTACTCCAGGGTACGTCAGTAGATTTGTAGCTCCTGGTGGACCGCATATTAGATTTGACACAGCTATTTACGAAGGATTTGAAATTCCTGATTGTTATGATTCATTAATTGGAAAATTAATTGTAGGTGCAGAAACCCGAGAAGAAGCAATCTCCCGAGCGCAGAATGCTCTAAAAGAACTAATTATTATTGGTTTCCCAAACAACATTACATTCTTTAATCAGCTGCTTCAAGATCGAAAATTCCAGCAAGGAGATATTAGTATCAACTTCATAGAAGATAGAAAAATCCTTGAGAAATTGGAAAAGAATATTTGTGCGTTAGCTTCAGCCTTATTTGCTGTTGGTCTAAAGAAAAGCCAAATGAATTTACCCAGCCTTTCAGAAAATTGGCGAATGAAAGGAAAAATGGATGCAATTGGGAGGGACTAGTCTTGGAAAAGAAGTATAAAGTACGATTGCATGGGTCAGAATTTAATTTAGAGAAAACTAAGAAAGGAATCAAAGTAAATAATTATCAATTTAAGCCTGAAGTTATTTTCAACGGGAAATTTTACCGTGTTTTTGTAAATGGCAGAGAACTGAAAGTGGAATTTAGAGATAATGATATTTTATTGGATGGCAAAATTATTGATTTTGATTTCAAATCAGACCCACATATACAAACAAGAAAAGGTTCTATTCTCAGGAAAAGTGCTGACATACGTGCAGCTATTCCCGGAAAAATTGTGGATATTAGGGTGAACGAAGGAGATGAGGTAGCAGATCAACAATGTCTGCTAGTTTTGGAATCAATGAAAATGAGAAATGAAATACTCTCACCAATGGCAGGGGTAATCGATAGTATTTCAGTAAGTATTGGTGATCAAGTAAAATCAAGACAATTAATGATTAAGATAAAATTAAAATAACAAATTAAAATGGGAAGATAGTCAAGTATGATTAGGGAAATAGTCAACATACCATATTATAATAGTAATTTGAGTGCAGTGTTTTTTTATCCAAACAGTGGCAAGGATAAGTATCCAGTTGTTTGTAAAGCACATGGTTTAGTATCGAATAATTTTGAAAAAGAGGAAGAATTAGCAACCATGCTTACAGAAGAAGGTATTGCTTATTTTATGTTTCATTTCACAGGTTTTTTTGAAAGCTCTGGAGAGCATTCAATACAAACACAATTGACAAATCTTGATTACATCATTACTTATTTGACGAATCATCCTAAAGTTGATCCAAAAAGAATAGGTTTACTTGGTGTTAGCATGGGAGCAGCAATTGCTGTATGTCATGCTTCTCGAGATCCCAGAATTTCCTCAGTAGTTCTTCAAGCACCTTTATTCGATTTTGATTTCATAGTTAATTATCCTGAGTTTACAGCAATGCTGGATGGTTTAGCTCTAACAGGTATGATAAGAGTTCCAGAAGAGGGGACTAAGGAAATACTTATTCAAGATATAAAGGGTAATAACCCTCTAAATTGTATAAATAAGATATCTCCAAGACCACTTCTGATCATTGCGGGAGCAAATGATACATTTATGCCACTTTCAGGGATAAAGGAATTATATAAACAAGCTCTGTTTCCAAAAGAATTCAAATCTGTACAAAATGCAGATCATAATCTTACAAATTACTTTGCTAGATTTGAGACCTTTAATTTAATCAAAGAGTTCTTCATAGATAATTTAAAACACATTTATTTGCATTTGTCGAAAGCTTATAGCAGAGTTATTTTGATTTGAGTATCAAACCTCAAATCCTATGACTTGCTCAATCTCTCCAACTGAGATAATTTCTTCCCCTGTGGATGTTTGGATTATCAAATCACCATTAGGTGTTATACCTTTTTCAACGCCTTCAATCAGTTTCTCTTTCAAACGAACTTTTATCGTTGATTCAAAACTCACGGATCGTTCTTTCCAAAGAGGAGTGATGTTTGGGAGTAAACCCTTTTGAAATTGTAAAACAACAGCACTCTCAGTAGCTAAAGTAACATCACGAATCTTTTCTAATGAAAATTCTTTCTCTGTTTCATGATAAATGGTAGTCGCTGTTTCTTGTAATTCATCTGATAATGATGAAAGTTTGAAATTTACATTTAATCCTATTCCAAGAATTAGATGCTTCAAGAAGATATCTTGAGAACTAAGATCTATTAGGATTCCCCCAACCTTCTTATTTTTCAAAAAAAGATCATTTGGCCATTTAACTCTGAAGGGTAAATTAAGTAATTCTTCAAGACTTTCTGAGATTGCTAAACCTATTCTTACTGAAAATCCTTGAAAGTACTTTAAGGGAATTTTTTTCTGCAGTATTGTAGACATCCACAATCCACCATTTGGAGATATCCACCTTCGATCAAACCGTCCTTTGCCTTGTATTTGTTTCTTAGCTTGAATAACTAATCCATGATTTGATTTCCCTTGTTTGATGTATTCCTTAGCTAATAATTGAGTTGATTCAATTTCATCAAATACAATGACTTTTCCAATTGTTGAGGTCATTTTCATCCATCTAGTGATTGCTTAACAACGAGAGAATGCAGCTTTGTTAAATACATTTCTGATATACGAAAGAAAAGTAAAACTATTAAGCAAATCTAATAAGTTCGTATCAATTAAGGAAATAATAATTAACTAT
>DAOVHJ010000270.1 GCA_030671945.1 Candidatus Heimdallarchaeota archaeon | reverse complement strand
TTAAAGAAACTCCTGTCGAAATCGCTGTTCCCCTTGTGGTGATGGTGGTCTTATTACTCGTAGTCGGAGTAGCACCCTTCGTGTTCTCAGATCTAGCAAACAATGCTGCGATCGCTTTACTGGGCATATAGTTAAACTGTAAAAATAAGAATGGCATGAAGTTTTCTTCATGCTTTTCAACTCTTTTTTTTTATTCTAACTAACTACTAATTTTAATTCTAAAGATTTAATCCACAATTAGGACAGAACTCTGAATCATGCTCAATTGGATTTCTACAATTAATGCAAGTTTTTTCAATTTCTTTAATTTTCTTCTTATTGATGATATACTCTTCTCTAATCTCAAAATCTGGTGCATCTTCAATTATTATAATAATTTCTTCAATAGGTATTCTCGTTGATTTACTTAACCAGGATAAATTTGTTTCTGAACTAAGATTCGCGGTTTCAAGTATTCTGTTTTTATTCCTACTAGATACCTTAAATCCACTTGCTCTTAATTTCTCAGCCTTCTCTTTTCCTTCAATCTGCTCTAGCTCTTGTCTTATATAGTGTTCTTCTTGTTCTCTTAGATGTCTTTCAGCAGTTTTTTGTTCAATTTGATCTGCGGTTTTCTCCTCTTTATCTTGTTTATAAATTTCGAAACAAATCCTAAGAGGTATACCACATATGTCCAAGACACAATCACAGCAACAACTACAATCAGGAAGCCCAACAACTTCCATAAAATGTCCTTTCCCAGTTTCAATACCTTTTATTTTCCTTAGTTTTCTTAATCGTACAATAAATCTAATTTGATAAAGCAAAAAAACAGAAAAAAAGAATATTGATAATGTTATTGCTTTTTCATTCAATGGAATAATCTCCCTCTTTTAAATCAGTGTTTTTTGTTTTATTTTAAGATTACCTAGAAAAGTCAATTCTTCCCTTACTCATAATTTTGGATTTATGATAGTTATTTGTTACTTCAAAGCTTGTCCGCAATTGGGACAAAATTCAGAACCCGGAGCAAATGGACTTTCACAGTTAGGACAAATTTTGTGTAGTAAAATAGCCGTTAATTCTTTCGCTTCTTCTTTGGAATACATTTTCAAATTAACTAAATTATCATCCACAATAATATAGTTAGGATTATTTGTTACTATCTGTACAACTCTCTTCTTAGATAATTTTGTCATTTTACAAGCAGTTTCAATGCTTATCGATGGCATTCCATGTATCAAAACTTTAACTTTGTTTTCCTCTTTCTGCTCTTTAGTTAAACGGTATTTCTCAGCGATTTTTTCATCTTTTGGTAGAATTTTTTCTCCGGTGTCTTTTGTTTCATATCTACTGCTTTCATATTGGGTTGGTCCGTCATCCATAGAAGTCTTAGCACAACAAATACTAAATCCACCACAGCAACTTAAAACATCGCCACAACTGAAACAAGCATATGCTTTCATTACTAATTGATCTCCCCGTAAATCCAGAAAGTTTTTCCTTAGTTTTCTTAATTTAATTAGGAATTTAATTTGTCCTAAAATAAATAACGTCATAAAGAATGCTATAAGACCAAATGCTGTTTGATTCAACTAGGCAGTCTCCCTCAAGTTAGTTATTAATTAACGGTTTATTTTAATATTACTCAGAAAATTCCAGAAAACAATTCCAAATATAAGTAAAAATGGAAAATAATTTTTCATATCTTAGACAGCAATAGATGATTTTGGTTGTTCTCTCTTACCTTTTCCACGTAATGTTAACAAGCCACCTATTAATCCTGGAATCAACACATTTAGGAATGTTTGAATTATTGAGAGATTTATTGCATCAGCTTTTGCTATATTTAGAATTAGAAAAAGTAGTGTCATGATTATTGTGTCCCGAATACCTATTCCGCTTATACTAATGGGAATAGACATTGCTACAATGGCAGCAATACAAAGAACTGCTATGACCACGAAAATATCTACTTGTGCATTAAAAGCAAGTAACAAAACACTACCTTGCAATCCGAGAACAATCCAAAAAACAACTGATAAAAATCCTAACCAAAGATAATTTTTTACTTTGTAATTTTTCTGACCTTCATAAAAATCATCTACAATTTCTTCTGTGGTTAAATTGATTTTATTTCTTGCTTCTTTTTTCTTGAATACTTTAGAGATGAACTTCACCACAAAAGTTAGGATTGGTCCTGTGATTTTCTTGTTAAACACTAAAACAACTAGGACAATAAATAATACGAAACCAATAGATATTCCCGCAGGAATCCACCATTCCAAATGAATTGTTCCTATCAAAATGAATGGAGTTGTAATTCCGACGATAAGAATAATCCCTGCAAGATCTAAAATTCTATCAAAAACAACCGAAAAAACTGCTTTTCCTGTTTGAGCTTCTTCATTTCTTCTTGAAAGATAAAAAGCTCTTAAAATATCTCCGACTTTTGCTGGTGTAATTGCTGAACCAAATGTTCCAATTAGAATCAAGTCCAAAGCTTCTAAGAAAGAGATCTTGATACCTTGAACTCTGAGAATAGATTTCCACCTAAGTATTTTGATGGCAAAAAGCAATAAAGTTAAACCAAAAGATGCAAGAATTAACCAATAATTTGAACCTACTAGACCATCTTTAATTGCTTGGGGATCAGCCTTCCAAATTAAAACTCCTAGTAATCCTGCTGTTACCAAGAAACCGAGAATGTACTTCCAGTACTTCTTAAACCATCTTGTTGAACGTTTCTCTTTTTTTTCTTCTATGATTTCTAATAATTCATCATTATCATCTATTATCTCTGGCAATGTGTTCATCTATCCTTACTTGGGTAATTTCCTAAACAATTCATTTCTGACTGTTATTTTACTGGAATAGAACTAGCTGCTTGACTCGATGATTCATTGGTTAAGAGTTGGTTACTGTAGTGCTGGGTTATCCAATATTCTGTGAAATCCTCAATTGCATCGAAAATGGTTTTCTTTGGATCATAGCCTAGCAATCTTTTTGCTTTGGAAATATCCGCAAAAGTGTCGCGAACATCTGCTCTGTTCATTTCTGCATATTCTAGATGCAATTCTCTGTTGGTCACTTCGGAAACCATCGAAAGAACCCTATTAACAGATATTCTTGTACCAGCTCCAATATTGAAATTTTCATTTTTCGCAGCGGATTTGGTTGCAGCAAGATGAAATGCCTGAGCCATGTTCTCAACGTTCGTCCAGTCCCTGGTTTGTTTTCCATCACCGAAAACAGTTATTGGTTCATCGGTCATAGCTTTGGAGACGAATATGTTAATAGCCATGTCAGGACGTTGACGAGATCCAACAACAGTATATGGTCGAATAATTGTTGTTTCAAATTCTGGATACAAGTGTCTACAAACTGCAACAAGGTTCTCAGTAGCTAATTTACTTACTCCATAGAAAGAGATTGGATTTCTTGGGTGTCCTTCATTCATAGGCATGAAAATAGTTGGACCAAAAACAGAGGAAGAACTTGAGATTACTACTCTTGAGATATTACACTCTCTAGAAACATTTAGGACATTTGAGGTGCCTTCGACATTTATTCTCAGTGATTTATCAGGATTAATTGTTGAGTATCTGACACCGGGTTGGGCGGCGAGATGGATGACTCGATCACAATTCTCCTTCTCGAGTGTTCTTGCCAATGTTTTCTTATCAAGAATATCTCCTTCGACAATGGTTGCTCCTAGCTTCTCTACTTCTTGAGCATTCTTCCATTTTAATTGAGGAGTATAGTAATCAGAGAAGTTATCATAGACTACTACTTTGACGTCTCTCTCGAGTAGATATTTTGCTAAATGATACCCGATAAAACCTGCTCCACCAGTAACCAATATTGTTGTCATTTTCATAACTCAGTCTAAGTGATTCAAGTGCTCACTTAGAAATTATATATAAAAAGCTACAAATGACCGACAGAAATAAAGAGCGAGGGATTCTACCCTCTAATATTCTGGTTCGTATTCTTTATCTAATGGTTCTCCAATACGGCAGTTTTCCCCTGCTTTCATCTTTGGACAGATCACACGTTCTGCTATCACATAATCTATTTCAATTCTGTTTGGAGATAC
>DAOVHJ010000011.1 GCA_030671945.1 Candidatus Heimdallarchaeota archaeon | reverse complement strand
TGTAATTGATTCTTTTGGAACCATTCATTTAACCTATACTGAGGGTAATCGTGTAAGTTTAGTGAATGAAGTAGATTATCGCTACAAATTGTCAGGTCAGAGCTGGTCAACAAAAGAAGTAATTGTAGCATCAATTGATGTAGATTACCTTAGACCGCTTATAACTGTTGACTCAGAAGACACTTTAAGATTAATATATCTTCAAAGGTATTCTACAGGTAATTACTTATTGACATCAGCAAAATTGTGGCAAAAACCTTCACTATCTAGTTGGTCATTTCATAGTTCTTTGTATTCAGATGAATTAACGACTAATCATGCATTCTTAATAACAAAAAATGATACTCTAGTTTATTCGCATCATGTAACTAATTTACCAAATGATAAGTTTGAAAATAACTTCGTTGACAAGATATTTATCACATGTACAAATGAAATCAATGAATGGGGATCAAGAGAGACATTGTTTCTCAATCCAATTTACAATAATGAAATATTTGGAATATATGATAAGAAATCAGATAATATTTTCTTTCTTTTAGAAGATAAAAGAGTGAACAATCCACAAATGCATATAATCTATAGACAGAATGACACAGATCAAGATACATTAGGAGACATAGATGAAGAGATTTTCTGGACAAATAAGTATGAGCAAGATAGTGATTCTGATTTATTATTAGATGGATTTGAAGTGAGAGAAAGCCTCAGTAATCCTGTAATAGCAGATACAGATTGGGATACGCTAGGTGATGGAATGGAAGTTAATCTTTACTTATCAAATCCATTAGTAATTGATACTGATGGAGATGGTATATCCGATGGGGATGAGGTAAAAATTTGGGGTACAAGTCCAACTAACGTTGATACAGATAATGATAACATTTCAGATTATGATGAATTATTTGTATATCTAACTAATCCAAACAATGATGATACAGATTTCGATGATATGTCTGATTACTGGGAAATACTAAACAATTTAGACCCCAATTTTAATGATGCTTGGAATGATGAAGATTCAGATAATCTATTCAATGTAGAAGAATTTTTTGAAAATACGGATCCAAATCTTAATGATACCGATGCAGATGACCTCAGTGATGGGGATGAGGTTAAGATTTGGCACACTAATCCATTAAGTTTTGATACCGATAATGATACTATTGGTGATAGTGATGAGGTTTTGGTTTACCACACAGATCCTTTGAAGGAGGATAGTGATGGAGATGGGTTTACAGATAGAGAAGAACTCAATAGTCAAACAGATCCAAACGACCCTAAAGATAACATTCGTATTCGAAAACTTAGGACAGCTCTTATTGCTACACTAGTTCCAGCAACAACTATTCTCTTATTATTTGCTGTTTTTGAAACTCGTTATAGAAGCAGAAATAAGAAATTGCTTGAAACTGAAAAAGATGAAATTTTATTCGAAGAAGAGAAACTTACGAAATTAATGGAAACGAAAAACAATCAAAAAGAAGACTAAAGGGGTGTTTTCTTTACCGCTAACGAAAATGATAATTAGTATTAAAACAAGCTTTTACTAAGAATGATTACCTTTAATCAAAATTGAGAAATTATAAATGATTCACAAAATAATCGTTATTGATTCACGAACAACTGTAGGACAGGTTCTTTACGATAATGGTGTAGTTGCCTTAGAGACGGATCTTCTCACAGGATTTATTTCCGCCTTGAGTGCTTTTGCAAAATGCTTAGGAGAGAAATCCATTGAGTTTAAAGGAGCAGATTTAGGAGATCATAGATTTTCTTTAATAACTCGAGATCATTTAACTTATGCAATTTTTCAAGATTTATTTGACAATGAACCTTATGCTAGGTTAGCTTTGAAAGAAATGATAGATATTTATCATGATGAATTATCTCTTCTGAATTTATCCATTGATACACTACGAGGGTCGATAACTAAGGAAATTACTAGTCTTATAGAAACGGAATATTTCCCAGTAGGAATTCTAAAGAAAATTAATGATGATATTGAGGTTCTCATTTCTGATTCTGATATCAATTTTGATTTGATGTTCTTATCAAGTATAAATAATGGTATAATCCAAGTTTGGAGGAGACCTATTAATCCTTCAATAATGAAACAATTTCTTGACATTATTTCAAAAATACCTTTGGAAATGAGTTGGTTAGCAGAAGGGAAAACCAACAACTATGGACTTTTCGATTTAAATGGTGATGCACCAGAACTTGAAGCTTGGATGATACGAAGAGTTAGTACGACAAATTATTTCATTGCAGGACGAGCTATTGCCAAAGGTGAACAAACAAAAGAAGGATTTTCTACGAAAATATCTCAGATTTTTGAGAAGGTTTCAGAATTAGTAGAGGATGCACTTGAGAAGGAATGGATAAAAACAAGAGAAGAATTATAAAACTCTTCAATCCATGAGAAAATTTTAAGTAATTCTAAAGCATATTTTTTCTTAAAGTACTAGTTGTGCGAGAGAATAATTACATGGCAAAATCTGAAAACATCAAGAAGCTGCTAGAAGATGGTTTAGAAGCTCTGAGGAAAAATAAAAATGAGAAAGCTATAGAATATTTTGATCGAGTTATAGCTGCAGAATCAGAGAATACCATGGCTTGGAATAATAAAGGAGTAGCTTTGAGAAAGCTTGGTAAAATAGAAGATGCAATAAATTGCTATAATAAAGCACTGAGTATTGATCCTGATTTATCTCGAGCATTATTAAATAAAGCTCGTGCATTAAAGATGCAGAAAAAATTTGATCTTGCACTTTTCACCTATGAAGATATTCTAGAATTACATCCAGAACATCGTGAAGCTAAAGAAGAAAGCGAACGAGTAAGAAATTTGCTTTCAAGACATGTTCAACTCACACAAAAAGTAACAGTAACTGAGAAAGAAAAAGAGGAAAGAAAACTTTTCCAGGAACGAAATGAAGAACTAATTGAGTTTTTAGAAGAATCTCGTAAAAGCATAAATGACTCTGTTGAGAAAATTGAGGAAATATTCACCTCTGGGATAAAAGAAGAAGCATTAGAACATAGAGATCGTATTCTTAATGCGTTAATTTCTTTTAACAAACAATTACTTGATCGTATCAGACATATAAATGATGAATTTGTAACTTTAGATTTTGAGGAAGAAATTAGAGAGTTAATTGATAAATGGGATACATTTAAAGATACAAAAATTCAAGAATTGAAAAACTTGGATTAAATAAAATTTCTTGATAAATCAGCAAAAATCCATAGTATCAGCATATAGATGAGTGGAATACTGTGGTAGTAAGCTAATATTGGTGTTTTTTATATATTGTAATCGCTGAGGAATATCTGCAAATATACACTTGGACACAATGTGAGGGTTTAGATTGTGTCGGGTGGATGGACAGCTTTGCTGTCGGCCGAGGTGAATTAGGTTTGATGAGACTCTTAACAGTGCATGTTCCGGATGGATTTTTAGAAGGACTAGATGAACTCGTACGTAAAAAGAAGTACGCAAATAGAAGCGAAATCATTAGAATTGCTATTCGTGATTTATTGCGAGATGAACTATGGGATCAGAGATAACTCTCTCCCATGTGTTCTATTTCTTTTATTTAATCCAATACGAATTATTACAAATTTTGGAGAAAACCTTCCACAGATTCTTCATTATCCAATTCAACAATTAAAAGTCTCAAAATTTTTGCAACATATTTTAATTCATTTTTAAAATTCCCTAAAGTTAGAGTTAAGTGATTTGATCCTATTGCTTTCAAAAACAATTCTTTCGGAATTTTAAGCTCAACAACAGTATGTGGCCAGGATTCACCCCAAGCTTCTTTTGGTTTTTGATACTTTGTTGAAAGCTTTCCTACTCCATACTGTAAAATATATTTACCAGCTATTCTCATTATTTGAGCATAAGTTGCTTCTTCTGTTGTTGAAGGAGTATAAAATCCAAATGCTCCTCCAGATTCACCTTGGCATTGAGGTTTAATTGTACTTTTTGATAAAGAAATTTTAGGATCAGTAGAATTTGCAGCATAAAAAGTACTTGCTCCACCACAATTCGCAATTACAAAGTAATCTTCTGTTAATACTTTTAGATCCCCAAACAAAGGAGGGATTTTACTATTCAATCCAAATAATATTGCAGAAATTAATAGGCTCTTAATATCGCCTTCACAAGTTGTTGGTATTATTGGTTTCTCCCCTTCACTATCAAATGGGAAAGGAAGGAAAGCAGGTATCAAACATCCTGTTACCCCAAAATTAATACTAAGTTCTGGTTGACATTTAAGGGAAACTCCAATAATTGATTCACCACTTTCTAATCTTTGGGCAATCAAATCCTTTGCAGCAAAATACAATGCGATTTGTTTAGAAATGGAATCTTCTGTGGTCATCTTATTATCGTAGACAATTGGACATTTGTTTTCATTCAACCATTTCAGAAAATCAGAAACACGATTTACATTCTTAGAAAGCATTAATTCTACTCTGTCTATTAATGCATTTTGATCTTCAATTACGATATCATTTATTAGGAAATTTTTCAGTGATGGTATATCGTCATTTAAATGCTCCATATTTAATGCTGGACTACCTCCCCAAAGTATAAGTGTTCCATTTTTCAAGTAATTGACAGCACAGGATGCTTTTGACCATGACAGTAAATCTTGAAAATCTTTTTTCGAAGAAACAATAAAGCGATTATGTGTTTTAATATATTGATTATTCGCTAACTGCCAAAATGTTGCACCTGTTGAAGCAAGAGTAGTTATACCAGGCCATAAGGGATTATTTTTTGTAACGAGTGCAATTGGTACATTTACTTTTTTGGCTATTGTGAGAGGTACATTTGGTTCATTCCATGCCCAACAACCCAATATTAAAGCACTTATATTTTCCCGTAAGAATTCTTTGCTAATCTCTTTAGCATCTTCTAAGTTGTTTATACCCCAAACATCACTATTCTTTTTTTGTTTTCGAAGCTCGGATTGAGGATCAATAACTGTAAATCCATCTGATTCTAATTTTTGTTTAAGTTCAAGATGATTGTTTCTAATATAGTCTTCTCTTTCCTTGATCAGATGAACTTCGCTTCGCGGATCTGTAAAAGAAACTATTCCAAGCTTCATTTTTGGTGTTGAGTTGTATTTCTGTTTTTTTCCACTCACAATGAACTCCTCCTAAAATGGAGTTTTAAACGTCTGTTTCATTTATTTTTGACTTTCTCCAATAAAATAAAGGGTATTTAATTAATTAGCTTTTACCACAAATCATTTTAATTAAGAAATTTCTATCTAGATTAAGAAAAATTCTCTTTGAATTAGGAGTTAGACGTATGTCCTTTCCTAGACAACGTTTTGTTCTCGACACAACTGCTTTTACAGATGCCAAATTAATAAGTCATCTCGGTGGCAGTATAACTGAAGCCGTAAACAGGCTTTCTGAATTAATTAGTATAGGTAGATTGCGATTAAACATTTCTTGCTATATGCCACCTAGTACATTTAGTGAGCTCAAGAATTTTCTTCTTGAGAGTAAATGCACAATTCGTGATGTCGACCAGGTTGAAGCATGGGTTGTAAGAAAGTCTCCGGATAGACATTCAGTTCTGTTATCTTCTCAAGTAATTTATGAATACGTATCTGACGTGAGGGATAGATTAGATCAAGGCATGAGCATTGTTCGAAGAGCAATAAAAGAAGCTTTAAAACAAACAGAAAAAAATCAATATGATGAAAATGCTCATTCGATTAAAGATATCGAAAGTGCTCTTTCCAAAACCTATGAAGACAAATACAGACAAAAGATGAGAAGAGGAGTATTAGATTCTCTTCCTGATATAGACACACTCATTTTAGCCAAGGAACTTGGTGCTGGAGTGGTCTCAGCAGATACGGGAATAAAGTCTTGGACTGAAAGAATGGGAATACGGTATGTAGAAGCCCATTTCTTCCCTCAGATTATTCTTACTTATCTTGAAAGATTAGAAGACATGCCTAGTTCATACAAGAAATTTTCATCGAAAAATAAGAAAAGTTGAGAAAATACTTAGCAGATAGTGGTACGGAATTGGATACAACAATGGAAGAAATAAAGAAGCAAGATGAAGTGAAAATTCTTTTTCGATCCAGAGATGATTATATGTTTGCTGGGGTTCTCGGTGGATTAGCTTATTTTTGGGGGATAAGTTCAACTATTCTACGAATAATTTTTCTATTTCTTTCGATAATAACTGGTGGTCTCGCAGTTATTGTCTATTTCATTCTAATGAAAGTTATTCCTTTAGAACCTGAAACAGAAGTAAGTAGATAAACAAAATTTAAAGAAATATATGTTTTATTATCTTCATTAAAACAAAAACATTGAGTTGTAAATCTTGAAGAAAATCTGGGCTCCTTGGAGAATTGATTATATAAAACAAACTAGAGATGATGATGAGTGCTTTATTTGTGAAATCATAAATGACGATCCAATTAATGATAAGAAAAACCTCATTCTTTATAGAGGAAAAAAAGTAATCGTTCTTTTGAATTTATATCCATATATTGCCGGTCATTTAATGATTGCACCTATAGAACACACAGCTGAATTGAAAGATTTACCATTGGAAACTGGTTCTGATATGTGGGAATTAACTACAAAAACTGTGGAATTACTAAAAGCAGCCATACAACCAGAAGGATTCAATATCGGATTGAATTTAGGAAAAGTTTCCGGAGCAGGCTTAAAAACACACTTGCATATTCACATTGTTCCAAGGTGGAGTGGTGATACAAATTTCATGCCTATCTTATCCGATACTCGAGTAATTTCACAAGAATTAGCTGAAACATATAGTGAATTGGAGAAATTCAAAGAAATATTGGAGAAATAGTAAAGGATAGTGAATTGAATCCAATGGCTTTAAGCGATTATTTTGGAGAATTAGCAGCAATAGCTGGAGCAATCTGTTTTGGACTGGGTAATGTGATCATTAAATCACAATGTAGCAAAATAAAACCAATAGCTGTTAATGCAATTAGATTAACCTTTACTGCAGTATTTTATTTGATAGTAATGCTATCATTAGGAGCACTACAAACAGCATTTTCTTTAGATTACAAAACAGGTTTACTACTAGTTGTTGGAACTGCATTAGCTATCATAATTGGTGATGTTGTTTTCTACTATAGTCAACAGCTGATAGGATTATCTCGAGCATATCCAATTGCTGTGAGTTATCCTTTACTAACCTATTTGATTGGAATTATTTTAGGATATGAATTTTATGATCTTTTTAGAATTCAAGGAGTATTGTTAGTTGTTTTAGGTGTATACTTAATATCAAGTTCTACTGAAAATGATATCGATAAATATTTTCGAATTAATAATAAATCTCCAGTAGATTATCAACTAATAAAAGAGCAAGAACAGAATGAAAAAAATAATACATCCATAAGTAATCAGGAAAAAAAGAAAAAACGCAATCTTATCTTAGGAATTACAGGTGCACTTACTACGGCAATTTGTTGGACCATTGGAACAATTATGCTTGATAGAGCATTAACAATTGAAATACAAGGAATAAATGCCAATGCTTACAGAATGATCTGTATAGCTCCATTAGCTTTGATAGTCTTCTTTGCCGGAAATCGTGGTAAACAGAAAAGCAAATTCACAAAGAAAGGGGTACTTTTAGTATTATTAGCTGGGATAATCGGAAACACATTTGGGAGCTTATTCTATTTATTCTCTTTATCATTTACAGATGCATCCACTACAGCTGCGATCACTGCGGCATCCCCTTTGATAGCTTCGCCACTCTCAATTTTATTTCTAAAAGAAAAGACGTCATTAGTACTTTTTATGGGAACATTACTAACAATTTCAGGAATATGGCTAATAATTTTGTATTAGCTTTCTTTAGGATCTGCAACTAAGAAATTCATTCGTGTATATGAACCACAAATTTGACAATTATATTCTGAGAGAATAACAATCCCCGCTTCTGTGTGATAGACTATCTTTACAGATTTACTTCCGCAGAGAGGACATTTTTCTGTAACTTTGATGGAACCTTTGTTCATCGATATATTGAACTCCTCTGATCATTGAATGTATTGTTTCTCTCTCTACCACATGTTATTTAAAAAATCCATGGTTTATAAACTTTATAAGCTAACCAAAAGTTCCAATTCAAAGTCATAATAAAGTACCTTAGATTTATACTTTTCGACAAAAAGATTACGGGTAATTTTTACTTATTTAGAAAAGTTTTTTTGTGATACAGTTTCTAAAGGAGTAAAGATGAACGGAGTTAGTGTAAGAAAGTGACAGATGTTCTAGAATACGTTGAAAAAGTGAAAGGTTGGTTAGATGAGCTTAATTTGAACTATTTTGTTTCACAAAGTGGAACTGAGATTATGCTACCATATAAAATCGATGAGCGAACCTTTAATGTTAGAATTGTTATTGCTCCTGAATGGATGCAATTATTCTGCCAAATTATGACCGCAAATGAAGTTCCCCAAGAGCTTGTAAGTACTGTTCATGCAAACCTTCTTTTAGCAAATTTCAATCTAAATGAAGTAACATTTTCAATTGATCCTGAAGGTAATATTTATTCCGAAAATGATATGCCAGTAGAATCTGATCTTGTAACTTTTAAATCAGAATTAGGGGCAGTAGTTTTTGGTTATCAATACTTCTTTGAGCAGTTAGCACCAAAAATTGGTGGAGCTGTTGAAAAATTATCTAAGGAAAAATTAGGAATAACTTAAAATCATTTTTTTATTACTGGTTTTTCCAGTAATCCTTATTTTATTTTTTCTATTTTTGCACCGTTTCTATTTACTTTTGAAGTTTGAATCAAATCGAATTCATTTTTAGGAAATGCATCTTTAACTTCTTTGATTATTTTCTTTGCTTTTTCATCTGTATCTGTTAAAGCAAAAATTGTTGGCCCAAAGGAGCTTAATCCTGATCCATAAATATCTTGGTTTTTTCTTGTAAAATTCAGTATATCGTGTACAATTCCTTTTTTGTAGCGATTCATACCAAATTGTGTGAAATTGGTTTGCATTTCAGTGAGTCCTTCACCGAAAGCATGAATGTCTTTCTCAACAATAGCGGGGAGGATTTTTATCAAAATTAATCTGGATAGTTTTTCTACTTCTGCAGCAGGTATAGGGCAATTATCACTGAATAAATCGATTTCTTCTTTGCCAAATGCTCCTTGTTCTGTTTTTGGTGTTAATAAAACGAATTGCCAGTTATTTGGAGGATTATTTCTAAAAATAACTGGAGGGGGTGGTGCAGTTGAAACACTTGATGGTTTAAAGGAATTTGTTTGTTTACCAGATCCAAAAGTATGTCCCCCATCAAGGATTATACCACCTTCAGCAAAAGCAGCAACACCGATACCACTTGTTCCACCTCTTTTTACAGCATTTGCGATATCTACAACTGTAGCTTCAATATTATGGATTTTCGCTAATATTATTCCAACAGCCAGAGAAAATTGTGTATTTGAACCTAATCCAACATGCTGTGGAATTTTCTTTAAAATTTCAAAATCAACTTCATTAGAAGTTGTACTGAAATATTCATCGAATCTATTGATGACAGAAATCATAGGGAGGGAAAGAGAAACTTTACTATCACTTTTCTCAGTTATCCACCCTTTTATCTCCCATCCTGGTTGTTCTAAGGCAACCCCTAAACCACCATTTATTCGACCTAATTGACCATTTAGATCAATTAAACCGAAATGTAATCGACAAGGGGTTTTCACTCGAATTTCCAAATAGACACACCAAACAATTTGTAGTACGCACATAATATTTCTTGTTAGATATAAAAATAATTACTGTAATTTAGAAAATCAGCTAGTTAATCTCTTGTGAGATGTAAACATGACGATTGTGAAAGATTTTTTTAGTACTTATTATACTCGTTCTTTATCGAAATAAGTTAATGGTGAAACAAATGGCAGAAGACAAAATAATTTATCAAGTTGCCAAGGAAGAATTAATTCCTATCAAAGAACCTACCTTTAATACTGGAGATTCTTATGTTATCGACTTGGGAAAAACCATCTGGATTTGGATTGGAAAAGGATCACAAGTTGACGAAAAATTCATTGCAGCGAAATCAGCACAAGAATTAGACATGAAACGAAGAGGAATACCAAAAGTTGATTCTGTTTTCGAAGGTGAAGAAGAACCTGAATTACTTAAAGCATTAGGACCTGATTTCAAAGTAGTTGAAGGTGATACACCCTCATTGCTTATCCACGTAGACACTCGATTTAAACCTCAATTCAGAATGATAAAGGTTCAACAAGTGGGCAGCGAAATAGAATATGAAAAAGTGAAATTCTCTAAAGATTCCTTAGATTCTAATGATGTCTTTGTTGTAGCAGGCTTGATGGGCAAAGAAGCCATGATGATTTACACTTGGATTGGTAATAAAGCTCGACCAAAAGAAAAGTTCTTTGGAGCACTTAAGTCAGATTTAATTGACAAAGAATTTAGAGAAGCTCCTCAAACTATTACTCTCAATGAAGGCGAAGAAACAGCCGGATTCAATTTCGTCTTTAAAGCCTACAAAGATTTTAAAAATAAATGAAAAGAGTATCCTCTTTTTCATTCTTTTTTCTTTTATATTTGGATAGTGCTCCGAAATCAAACAATCTTGAATAGATTTAAAAATCTTAAATCCTAATGAGGTTTGGTATGCAAAAAACCATATTTCCTATCTGATGAGAGATGAAAAGCTATGAAATATAAGATTACTGCAACAGCTTTAACATATATAGCGATTATTGGGATGTTGATATTCGTAACAACACCAATTGCAACTACAGAAGTGGAGTATCAGTATTATTGGGCTAATGATTTATCTGAGTCCTCAATTCAAATTGATGGTTTCTTTAGTGATTGGAGAAATATTACTTTCGAAACATATGTAGGTGTAGATGTAGCCATTGGATATGATGATACCAATATCTATGTTGCTGCAGAATGGGCGGATAATGCTGAAAATGACTTAGTTAGCTTGTGGAACAAAACAGGCATGATTGAGACTGATGAAGCTGCTTGGGATTTCATAGATGGTGAAGATGATAGACTTGCAGTTGGGTTTTCAAATGGAATAGATGCTGATATTTGGGTTTGGACAGCATCGAACAGAACTAATGATGACTATGCATATGAGATGAACAGCACTGGTCATCCAGATAGCGGTAATCTACCTTTTGTAATGAATACAAATGGGACAACTTTAACAGATAGTGCAAAACCAATCTATAATAGTACTTTTCAACCAATTGTTGATTATAATGTTATTCCAAATGGAACTATGATTAATGCATGGTTTCCACAAACACCAAATGGCAGTCAAACAGATGTTGATATTGCTCATTTCTTTGATGGTGCGAATCATCGAGTAGAATTCAGAAGAGCTATTGATACTGGCAATGAAGATGATTATGTTTGGGATCTAAGTGATTTATCAGATATCTATTTTGTAATAAGTAGCTCGAATCGTGATGATGCTGAAGATATGGAATTCTTTATGTCGGAAGTTGAGGAAACTAGAGAATGGTATGATATTACAGTAACTACAAATGTCCATGTTCTCGGGGATGCCAAAATCTATAGTACCGGTATAAATAATGGAACTTCTGTGACTGGTTTACAAAAAATTGATGCAGTAAATTGGCGATTAGTAGCAGATCCATTAGCTTTTCCAACGATTGTCTCATTTCTCATTATCATTGGATCTTTAGCAGTGGTTCTAGCAGGAATTTTCTTCATTGCAGGTAAAAAAGTAGGAATGATTATTGCAGCGGCAGTTATTGGTTTAGTTTCTGGAGTCGTTATGTTAATCGGAGGAATAATGTACATGAGTTGGACTACTTGGTATTCCAATAGCATTTTTCAATTATTTGAACAAATTGAATTCCTTGATGATTTAGAATATGGCACTATTACTTTAATGGGTTCTGGTTTAGGCTTAGGATTTTATACTCCATTAATTTTCGGAGGATTAATTGCTGCAACAGCTGGAACTTTGTTAGGATTAAAGCTTTATAGCACATTTTCTATGAAGAAAATTAAACAAGAAGAATGAAATTTCAATAGCAAAATATTTGCTATCTTCTTTTTCTTTTTTTGATGAAAACAAATTAATTTGAAAATATTGATTTTCTGTGAAATAAAAAAAAATAAAATAAATAGAGGAAAAAACTAATTCAGATTTCGTCCTCTAAAGCACCTACTTCCTCAAGAATTTCATAAGTTTTCCTTGTGGATTCACTAACGAATTCTTCTTTTTTAGCACCAGTACAAACAAAAGCACCACTCTGGAATAATAATAAAACTGTTTTTGGTTCTCTGATTCGATATATTAAACCTGGAAATTGTTCTGGTTCGTACATGCTTCCTTCAAGCATAATTGAGGCAAGTTCTAGATTTATAATTCTATTAATGTTCCCAGATGCTACGATGTTTTGCACAGTAACTTGTGGTTTCCCAGTAATCTTTGCTCCAGCAGCTTTGAGAACTTTAACAATTTCATCTGCAGCTACATGAAGCATTTCTGCACTTTTCGCTCCGGTAATAACCATTTTACCAGAAGCAAAAATAAGAGAACTTACTTTTGGTTTTGGGATTTTTAAGACAAGTCCTGGAAATTTCTCTGGTTCGTAAGATACAAAGTATTCTGGTTTTTCAGCTAGTCGATCAGCAAGAGCATATAAATCAATTCTAGAAGTTTCTACGCTTCCTGATGCTACACAGTTTTGGATCTCGTATTCTATTTTAACCATCGGTCTAATCTACTGATTAAGGGATTGAATGTTAGTTCATTTATAAACTAGTTATCCTTTATAAAGGGATATTTATAAATGAACCCTTATTAATGGTTTATAAAGGGTTTTATAGGGAATTTTTGAGCTGACAAAAACAAAGCTAGAAGTTAACAGCTCCTTTTGGAAATCCTTATAAATTTCACTTTCTTCAATTAAAATGAAGATATTATATGCATAGGTGACAAAATGAGGGATCATGAAATTATATCCCGGACATAAACTCTTATTCTGGAAATCACCTAGTGTACACTATAATCACTTCTCTACTAATTTTAGGAGTCTAAATTTAAAATGAGGAATCACTTTATTAGAAACTAAAAATAAAGAAAGGAAACAAGAGCTCATGAAAGAGCAGACCAATCAACTCTTCCCAGAGGTCACTTCAAGCTTGGATTTACTTGCGCTTGAATTGGATGTACTTGAATTCTGGGAACAAAACAAAGTTTTTGAGAAGCTAGTTGAGAAAAACAGTCAATCCACAAAGAATTATTCTTTCATAGATGGTCCTATAACTGCAAATAATCCCATGGGATTACATCATGCTTGGGGTCGCTCAATAAAGGATCTTATACAAAGATACTGGGCTATGAAGGGTTATGAACAAAGATTTCAAAATGGGTTTGATTGTCAAGGACTTTGGGTAGAAGTTGAAGTTGAAAGAGATCTTGGACTGAATTCTAAGAAAGCTATAGAAGAATTTGGTTTAGAGAATTTTTCAAATAAATGCAAGGAACGAATTGACCACTATTCGAGTCTAATAACAAAGCAATCAAAAAGACTCGGGCAATTCATGGATTGGGAAAATTCCTACTATACTCATACTGACACTAACATTTCGTACATTTGGTATTTTCTCAAAAAGTGCCATGAGAACGGTTGGATAATCAAAGGTAATTTTCCGATGCCTTGGTGTACTAGATGTGGAACATCTTTATCCCAACATGAACAACACGATTCATACAAAGAAATGCAACATAAAGCGGTCTTTACTAAATTTCCATTGGTATCTCAACAAAAGAAAGAACAAGAAAAGAGCTATTTACTTGTATGGACAACTACTCCATGGACTTTAACAGCGAACACAGCTGTAGCGGTGCATCCTGATCTTAATTACTGTAAAGTAGTGAAGGATAAGGAAATATTATACCTTGTTGAATCAAAGCTTTCACTTCTAAACGGTGATTATAAAGTACTAGATGTTTTTCCAGGGAAAGAGCTCCTTGGTTTGAAATACGAATCACCATTCAACCATCTCTCAGCTCAGAAAGGAGTAAAACATAGAGTGATTGAATGGATAGAAGTCTCAGGTGAGGAAGGAACAGGATTTGTTCATATTGCTCCTGGCTGTGGAGCTGAAGATTATGAATTGAGTAAAATACACAAGCTTGCTATAATCTCACCTATAGATGACTATGGAATCTTCCTGAAAGAATTTGATGAGTTTCAAGGATTATTTGTTACTGAAACTTCTGAGGAAGTTGTCGAATCATTAAGAAAAAGAGGTCTTTTGCTTAAAACAGAAGAATTTACTCATAGATACCCAACGTGCTGGAGATGCCATGAAGAACTAGTATTTAGACTAGTGCAAGAATGGTTCATCGATTCTGAACAAATAAGACCTCTATTGAAAGAAGCAACAACTAAGGTAGAATGGGTTCCAAGTTTCTATGGGAAACGCATGATAGATTGGTTAAACAATATGGGTAATTGGTGTATCTCAAGAAAGAGATACTGGGGATTACCTTTACCTTTCTTTGAATGCAAAAGCTGTGGTGAACTTACTGTTATCGGTACTAAAGAAGAATTATTCGAGAAAGCAGTTGATGGCTTGGATAATTTGAAAGAACTTCACAGACCTTGGATAGATGATGTGAAAATAAAATGTCCAAAATGCAACAAAATTGTTTCTAAAGTAACCGAAGTCGGTGATTGTTGGTTAGATGCCGGAATCATTCCATTTTCAACCTTGAAGTACCTAGAAGATCCTGAATATTGGAATAAGTGGTTCCCAGCAGAAGCAGTTTGTGAAATGCGAGAGCAAATAAGACTATGGTTTTATTCATTGCTTTTCATGAGCGTTACTTTGAAAGGGGAACCGCCATACAAACGGGTTGTTGTTCATGAAAAAGTTCATGATAAAGATGGAAGAGCTATGCATCGAAGCTGGGGAAATGCAATTTGGTTTTCAGAAGCAGCTGATAAAGTTGGTGCTGAAATCATACGCTGGGCTTCAGCAAAGCAACAACTCTCACAAACATTGAACTTTGGTTACCATTTAGAAAATGAACTTAAGCCTTTCTTCCTCACGGTTTGGAATATATATTCATTCTTCGCTACTTTCGCAAATTTAGATCAGTTTAAACCAAATGACAAACAAATTGGTAATTTGAAGTCACAACCTTATCTTGACAAATGGTTGCTATCGAAATTAAATAGATTAGTGAAGCAAGTTCGAAAAGACTTGGATAAAATGAATTTCAAAAACGCTACTGCAGAAATTGAACAGTTTATTGATCAATTATCAACTTGGTATTTACGTAGGAGTCGTAGAAGATTTTGGAAACATGAAAACAGCGAGGAAAAACTAAGTGGGTATTATGCACTATATGAAACATTACTAACACTCAGTAAAATTTTAGCCCCATTTGTACCATTTTTCAGTGAAAAACTATATCAGAATTTGACCAAATTCACTAATACTAAAATGCCAGCAAGTGTCCATCTTTGTGCTTATCCGAAATTCATGAAATCAAATTATGACAAAGAAATAAATGAGAAAATGGACGTAGTTCTTCAGGTTGTTAAACTTGGAAGATCTGCAAGAAGTGCATCAAATTTTAGATTAAGACAACCTCTTTCAGAAATAATTGTTTGGAGCAAAGATAAAAAACTTGAAGATGCTCTGAGCGAATTCAAAAATGAAATACAATCTGAGCTCAATGTCAAGAATCTTCGTTTTGCTAATAATCCTGAGAAGTTGTTAGAGTTTAAACTTAAGTTAAATTATCAAGTTCTTGGTCCTAAGCTCAGAGGGGAAATAACCCTCTTGGAAGATAAAATAGAGGAAATTGATCAGAAAATAGTTATTGATGCTTACTATAAGAAAGATCAAGTTTTAGAAGTAGTATTGGATCCTAGCAAGAAACCTCTGAAATTAATTCTACATGATGACTTGATCCTCGAAGCTATTCCATTAGGAGAACGTTCTATTGCTGTCAGTGAAAAATTCGCTGTGGCAATTAATACAAAAATAACAGAAGATCTGTTGCTAGAAGGTTTTGCTCGAGATATAGTTCGTCATATACAAAATCTGAGGAAAGAAGAAGGATTACAGGTTACTGATAAAATAACAATAAACTATAAAACCAAAGGAAAACTTGAACAAGCATTCACGAAATTTACTGACTATATTTGCACAGAAACACTAACAACCAATTTAACTCGAAAAGAAAAATTAACCAAAGGTCAAAAATTAACAATCCAAGGTGAAGAGTTAATCCTATCTTTATCTAAGAATAAATAATCACAAGATTCCTCGTTGATAATTTGACTTCTCAAATTATCAATAGATTCTTTTTTTCAAATTCAATCATTCTTAATAATTGAAAAAGACAACAGTAGATATTATTGCCAAACAAATACCTGCTATGAAATATGTTAATGAATGAACAAAAGCAAAACGCAAACTTCTATCTTTTGATTCACCAATGCTTCGTTTTGATCTTTGTTTAACAACTATTGAGCGTCTGGGAACAGATAAACCTGAAAATAATAATAACAAACCACTTTCACCAAACATTATCCAAGAAAGAAAACCATCTTCAATTCCCGCGCTGTTAAAACCATAATCCATTGAAAAATAAATGATCAAGTTAACCATCATGAAGAGCCCAAGAACAATAGCAATAGCCTGGCAAATACAAGCAAAATCAAAACGATACTCTACGTAATCTTGTCTTAGAACTGTATGTTCCTCTCTGAAAGCTTCTCGGTATAATTCCTTTTTTGCTTCTGAGGGTGTACGATTTTTATAGGATTTACGAAGTAGTTGTGAATGGGAAATTGTATCTTCATCACTTTTTTTGGAAATAGTTTTTCGTACAGCTTCTAAATCCATATCTTCGCTCATTGGTTTGAACCAACCTATATTATATAGAATTGTCTTCTCTAAAAATACATTTTCATTAGAATAATAATTCTAAGTGGTTAAAGTGATTGAATAAGCCAAGCAAGAAACGATG
>DAOVHJ010000166.1 GCA_030671945.1 Candidatus Heimdallarchaeota archaeon | reverse complement strand
TCTTATATCAAGTTAATTTTTGGTTTGTCTCTAGAGACAATAGTACGAAACTCGTGTTTTGGATACCCGACAATTAGAACTTGATAGATCTGATTATCTTTTGGAATTTTTAAAATGTCACGTATTTTCGGGTTATACTTAGCGTAATAAGTTAAGTAGCCAACAAAACAAGTGCCAAGACCATAGTTGTTTGCTAGGATACTAAGATAAGTTGCAGCAATATTACAATTATCTCCTGGTGTCGTGCCATTTTTATTCGAATGGAAAACAACAACAGCAGGAGCTCCGTGGAAAAGATAATCGGTCCCTTCTTGGAATCCTTCAAGCATTCGGACGAATCGATGCCTTGTTTTCTGAGCTTTCCGAATGGTTTTGCCTTTGCCAACAAGATGAGCAAAGAAACGGAAAAATGGACTGTCGATTTTCTTGAGAAAAGAAATAATGGTCTCAGCACTAACATCTTTCAACAGCTGAATTGTTTTTGGTTCAGAGACTAAAGTTAATTCAACATTCTGAGAATGATGGCCAGTTGGAGAATATCTCGTGACATCAATCAGTTTTTCCATAATTTCTAACTCAATCGGTTTTTCCAAGAAATTTCTTGTACTACGAATAGATTTCAAAAAATGATAGGTTTGATCGCCATCTTTGTAATCCAGATTCAGGCTATCAGCAATGAGTTGAAAGTCTTCCACAGGCAAATCTCGATGACTAATAGCAGCTTCTGGGCAAGAAGCGATACAATGATAACAATCTCGACAACGAGTGGAAGTATAAACAGCTATGTTCTTAGGATCAAGATGAAAACAATCGCGAGGACAAAGATCGATGCACGTCTCGCACCCGGAGCAATCATCACGACTTACTACTATTCTATCTACCATTTCTGTAACACCTAAAATTGTTTTTCCTTTATTCCTTGACTCTACAAAAAGCCATACCATCAGGGTGAAGGCCAACATCAATAGTATCAATAACTTTCAATGTTTTTACATCAATAACTGAGACATCATTGGTTTTGTTATTTGCAACATAGCTAAGAGAGCCATCGGCATTGAAAACAGTTCCACCAGCCCACAAACCAACAGGGATGCGTTTAATTTCTCGATGAGTTTCAACCAGAACAACAGAAAGGGTTCCACCTTCACGATTGGGGATAAAGGCGTACTTTCCATCAGGACTAAATGTTACACGTATAGGCACCTTATCAAGATGAATAATTGCTTGTAAAGAATTATTACTAGTATCAATAGCATAGACAATATCATCGTCTTGATTAGCACAATACAACCACTTGCCATCAGGACTGACATCAATACCTTCTGGACTTCGTCCTACAGGTATGTGAGTAAGCCATTCGAAGGTTTTTGTGTCTAAAACAGATACGGAATTAAAACCAATATTGCTGACATAAGCTTTTTTGCCATCAGGAGCTAAGGCGACCATATGGCTCATTCTCTTTGCATCAATAATTTTAACGACTTCATCTGTCTTAGTGTCGATAATGAAGACCTTATTAGCGTACGTGGAAGCTAGAATGACTTTAGAGCCATCAGGCAAGATCTTACTTTCATGCGGGAAACGGAATTCCTTGTGCTCAATAATGGTTAATTTCTTGAGAGTTTTCATATCAAAAACTTCTACAGTGTTTGCTCCTGCACAACTAATGTAGGCTTTGTGCCCATCTGGAGTTACAGAGACTTCATGAGGGGAGCGTCCCACTTTGACAGTCTTTACGATCTTTCTTTTTGGTTCATCTACAAAAGAAACAGTATCTTCATCTTTATTCAAAACGATTAGATAATCAGTCATTTTTTTCACTTCGAAACTACACTGGAATGATGGGTTTTTAGTTTTTTGCTAAAAAATTTAATAAAAACTGGGTGTACTATTCCAATATGAAAAAAGAAGGATATGTGTTTATAGCAAGTATTGGTAGTATCTACATAGCGATAATTATTCTCTTCTTATTGAATTTAGGCAGTGGTTTTGGAATACCAATTAGATTATTCGCTCTACTTGGTCTGTCATCTATGTTTGTCGCTTCTATGATCACACCTTTCCAGAAGGAATTGTACAAGATTTTCAAAGTGCCTTTCGTGAAAATCCATCATTACCTGACTATCTTTGGTTTAACTGTAATAACTCTTCATCCTGTGCTTTTTGCAATTGAAAGAGCAATTGCTACTACTGCAAGAGAAGGAGCAAGTGTGTTTCTCCCAGTATTTACTTCAGCATTTGATTTTTGGTTGCTAGCAGGAAGACCAGCATTAATTATCATCTATATAGCAGTAATTGGAGCACTTATTAGAAAAGGCTTCAAAAAAGGCTGGCGCTGGATGCATGCACTCAACTATATAGCACTAATATTTGGCGTTGTTCATGGTATAATGAATGGTTCTGATTTCTACGGGTTCATTGGACCCATTAGTGGCAATGTTTCCGGGTTCATTATGACACTCATGTTTCTGTTGATGACAGCAATGACAATAGCTACATTTACACTGAAAAGAATCCAATTATACAAATTAAAACAAAAGAGAAAAGCAAAACAAGAGGAAAAAGAGGAAGAATTGAAAACAGAAGAAGATTAGAATTCACTCTTCTTCTTCATCATCATCAGAATAGTCATACTGAATAAGTTCCATCCCGGTTTCCGGGTAAAGGCTTCTGACCCAAGCAAGCAACCATTTTCTGAAGAAAGATTGTCCCAAAATGATTGAGATTAAGCCGGGAACAATCAAAACGAAAACAACGAACAATATCTGTTGAGTAAAACCAAAATCAAAATCGATACCAGCAAAAAGCTCAATTTGAGAGTACATGATTAAAAATGCTATAGCGGTCATAACAGCACTTAAAGCGAAATGAATGATCAAAACAATGGGTACAAGTGAAACAGATAAACGATTTAATTGGAAGAAGAAAAAAGAAACGACAAGAAGAATTAGTCCTACTACAAGAATCTCCCATAAAGTGGAAAAGATTTGCATTACACCTGTGAGAAAAATCAACCAAATGGCAGCTAATTTTATTCTTGTAGGTGTCTCATGGGAAAGTGCATATGTTGCACTAGGTTCTATTTCGAAATTAGCCATGAAGTACAGGAGAACGGGTAAAAACAAGCTAAGAGCAATTATGAGAAGATAAAGCGAAGTAAGATCAGGATAAAAAGGAACATAGTAGATTTGCGTAATAGCCATGGAAACAATTTGTAAATATACAACAAAAATGGTGGAAAAACCGACTATCTGCATTTTCTTATCTGAGTGAAAGAACTCCTTAGCAGGGGAGTTTGATAAACTAAAAGCTGAAAGAAAAAGCAGAATCGCTCCCACAATGACAAATAAAGGAATAATAGCAAGTAACCAACCGAAAAATAAAGAGTAACCTCTACCAGATAAAACTCCAAATTCTCCTTCATAATAAGGCATGGAGAGAAATAATGCAGATAAAGCAATCTCAATAACTATGATCAAAGGAAAAATCGATAAGCGGAATTTTTGTAGAGGGATGTTTTCTCTTAACATTGACTAATGGACTCCGGTAATGATGCCATATAATTCCTCATTCTTTAAGGTGTATTTCTACTTTTAATTATTAAGTAATCCTCTTCATATTGATACAGAAATACTCTAGAAACAACTTTTGAGGGATTTTTAAAGAAAAAATGATAGTGTATACACGAGAAAACCACTATTCTCGAGAGAAAACGACTTCTTTTTATTATTGAATTATCTTGTCAAAAAAAATGCATTATTTTTTTTATTTATTTGCAAAGATTCTTTCCCACTAAAAATTTATAGGGAAAAAAATCCCTTAGAAAAGACTCCTTTCAAAATTAAAATAGACAATACGACCGTATTGGGAAAAACAAACCGACAAAAAAGACCTTTTCAGAAAAGAAAAACAGAAGGAAAACGTGGGGAGAAAACAAGGAAGGAAAAAAATTCTTCGAGAAGTCTTTTGATTAATCTTCGAGAGATATAATATAGAGAAGAACAACGAGGATAAAAAAAATGTCTAAAAACACAATCAATTATTCCAACCATAACTTCAGCAGTACTAGATTACCTGTTGGGATTGACTTTTCAAAGATTGGTGTGGTAAATTACGATGAGAGTGGAAAAGAAAAGAAAGGAAATATAAAAGAGGAAATAACTGCTGAATTGGTAAGCTTCAATCGAACAGATAGAAGCATGAAACCATACAGGAGTAAAATACAACTGGGATCATATGTCTCCAAAGAGAATCTCAAGAAAATTCTCAAGAAAGAGCACAAAGATAGAAGCTATTTTAGCATGTTGGAGTACATGCGAAAAAACGATAAGACAGCTACAGCCATACGAGAAGATTTTGATCTCCTACGAGACTTCTTCCCCGTAGAATTAATTCGAGAAGTAGAAGATTTCTGCTACAGGATAATCCCAAAAGTGGAGAAATACGTGAAAGAACGAGGAGAGCTTAAACTCACTCCCAGAAAACGAAGAGGATTTATTATTGCTATCTTTAAATCGTTTTGTAGAAAGAATGGCAGAAAATTCACAAAAGAGCTACTTGAAGAGATCAATAAGCGTTTTGATTACCAAAGATTGATCAAGCTCTTTGAAATAGCAAAAGCAGAAAACAACTTGATTGCTTGGAATCTTCTTGTAAAGAAACCTGAAAAAGAAGGAAACGATTTACGAGTTTTCTACTTGAACGTGATAAACAACATAAATCGGCTAAAGAAAGACCCAATCATCTCCGGAAATAAAGATTATATAGAAATTGTTTCAATGACTCAAAAGTACATCACTGGCTTCACTTCATCTAAAGACCTCAAAAAAGCACTTTCTAAATTGATCAAGCATCAGGATTTGGATTTCGCTTCGAGGTTAATAATCTGGTCAATCGCCAAGCATTTCGCAAAAGAAAAATTCGATTACAATTTCCGCAATCCTGAATCTGTTCCAGGATGGCTGACACTCTTTCTCGTCGAAAGCTCAAATACTGAAGACCCAGAAGAAGCAATACCAATAAGGTCACTTGCCTACACATTTTGGTCAGAATTTAATCTAAGAAATAAACTGAAAGAGAATAAGCTCTTTCCTGAAAGTAATAAAAAATAAAAGAAAGATCAATTAATGAACCGTTCTCGGTCAAATATGATGTGTGAAAGAAGGGGGAATTTCTTTCCCTTCTCTTTCATAAAATAATTAGAATTTAATGCTTCTTCTTGACGTTACGAATAAAATCAAGTTTGCGAGAAGTAATCTCTTTCTTCTCAATAGCTTCTTTAAATTTCTTATTCATTAATTGTAGAATTTGTCGAATGGTCTCTTCGCCAACACCATAATTAGAACTTAAAATCTTTTGAGTGCTATCTAAACTGTAGGCGTCTTGATGAGAGATTTCTCGTTCCATGCCTGCAAGTTCTTCATTTGAAAAAACGCTCTTGAAGAATAAAAGTACACCTCGGATGATCGGCTCAGGTGTGCCACTTACTTGTTGCATGTAAAGATGGAAATAGTCTGATTCTTCTGTCATGATATTCACCATATGTATTTTATACGATATATTGCGTATTTACTAATACACTTCTCTTTTTAATTACTTTTAAGACTTATGTTATTTTTGAAAGTTCTCAAATTAAAGAGATTTCTAGTTATTAAAACAAATTTCCTATTATATATTTTTAATGATTCAGAAAATCAATTCAAACTTGTCTTTGAAAAAGTCTTTTCGAACACTGCAAACTTGTTTAACAGGTATTTTTGAATGTCGAAGGGAGATTTTTAAAGCGAATGAAAAACTGTATCTTTATCAGAGTTTGGTACACAAGGTCTTTTTTTGTCGCCCCCCGGCAAAATGATTCCTACTTGGACTAACTCTGCGAATATTTGAGCTGATCAAATATTCTTTTTGGACTGTGTGTCCCTCGTTTTCTGGGGGATGCATCTAATTCTTCTTACGGCTAGTTCTTCTTTTTCATCATAAATTCTTTAAACTGTTGCTGCTTTCAGAAAGGTTAGTGGTTTTGAATAGCTGTTGGAAATGCTTTAAAAAAATATTCAATCCAAAACCATGGTGTGATAAAATTGGGTATTTACAAAGATCTTGAAGGGAAACGAGTTATCATCACTGGCGGGGCAAGTGGTATTGGGTTTGCTACGGCAGAACGTTTTGTTGCTGAAAAATCCAAGGTTTTTATTATTGATTGGGATC